>NZ_DJIQ01000006.1:0-129098 GCF_002433705.1 Oceanicaulis sp. UBA6590 | reverse complement strand
CCCCGCCACCCGGCCCCCCGCCTCGGTCGGCGCGACATTCCGCGTGGTCCGGGTCAGAAGCCGGACGCCCAGCCGGTCTTCGAGCCGTCGCACCACCTGACTGACCGCTGATTGCGAGGTGCCCAGCCGCACCGCCGCCTTGGTGAAGCTGCGCGCTTCAGCCACGGCCAGAAAGGTCATCAGATCGGAGAGGTCTTCCCGTTTCATTCATATCAATTCCGAATAAGCCCTAATCAGCTTGATATACTAATCATATTTATCACAGTGGCTATATCTGGGCCTCATCACTCTGAGGCCGGATTGACCATGGAAATCATTCATCTTGAAGACCAACAGACCGTCCAGGGCCCGGCCGAGACCTTCAGCGGCCAGGTCCGGATCAGCGGCCTGTTCACAGCCCCCTCGCCCGCGGAATTGTCCACCGGAACGGTCACCTTTGAGCCTGGAGCCCGCACCCATTGGCACACCCACCCGCTGGGACAGTTGCTGATCGTCACGGACGGGGAAGGCTGGATCCAGATCGAGGGCCAGGCCCGTCAGGACATTCGCCAAGGCGACATGGTCTGGATCGAGCCTCACACCAACCATTGGCATGGCGCGCAAGACGACCGCTCCATGACCCATATCGCCATCCAGCAAGCCGAGAACGGCTCGCCCGTCCGCTGGGGCGCGGCCGTTTCTGACGCCGAATACGCGCCAGAGCAGAGCGAGTAAGCCTCGGCGTTACTTTATATCGCTTGCGATATAAGTACATCGTCCTACCTATGAGCCACAGCTCACAGCCAGTCTCAGGAGAGAGTTCCTTGAAAACCACCGGATACGCCGCCTACGCCCCGGACAAACCGCTCGCCCCCTATGATTTCGAGCGGCGCGAGCTGCGCAGCAATGATGTCGCCATCGAGATCCTGTACAGCGGTGTCTGCCATTCGGATCTGCACACCGCCCGCGGCGATTGGGGCCCCTACACGGCGCCGCTCGTGCCCGGCCACGAGATTGTGGGCAAGGTCATCGCGGTCGGTCCCGATGTCGAGCAATACGCGGTGGGCGACCATGTGGGCGTCGGCTGCATGGTGGATAGCTGCCAGGACTGCGACCAGTGCGATCATGGCGAGGAGCAATACTGCCGCAACGGCATGACCGCGACTTACGATTCCAAGGACCGCATCACCGGCGAGCCGACCCAGGGCGGTTATTCCAAGCATATCGTGGTGCGTGAAGAGTTCGTACTGGCCATGCCGGACGGGCTGGATATCTCACGCGCGGCGCCGCTGCTCTGCGCCGGCATCACCACCTACTCTCCGCTGCGCACCTGGAATGTGGGCCCGGGCAGCCGGGTCGGCGTCATCGGCATGGGCGGTCTGGGCCATATGGCGATCAAGCTCGCCATCGCCATGGGCGCGCATGTCACCGTGCTGAGCCGCTCACCGAGCAAGGAGAAGGACGCGCTGGAGCTGGGCGCGGACGCGGTTCTGATCTCCACCGACAAGGACGCGATGAAGGCGGCGCGCAACTCGCTCGACCTCATTATCGACACCGTGCCGGTCAAGCACGACGTCACCCCATACATGCCGCTTCTGGACATTGACGGCACGCTCGCGATTGTCGGCCAGGTCGGCCCGATGGAGGAGTTCATGACTCCTCCGGCCATCATGGGGCGTCGCCGGATCGCCGGCTCCCTGATCGGGGGCATCGCCGAAACCCAGGAAATGCTCGATTTCTGCGGCCGGATGAACATCCTGCCCGAAGTGGAGATGATCAAGATGGACGAGATCAACACCGCCTTTGACCGCATGGAAAAAGCCGATGTGCGCTATCGTTTCGTCATTGACATGAACAGCCTGGACGCGCCGGCCGCGTAAGCGCAGTCTCCGCTCAAACAAAAAGCCGCCTTGCAGTCTGCAGGGCGGCTTTTTCAAGGGCTCTAATTTGAGACTCTAGTCCTCAACGAGGCGCCAGCTCATCTTCTCGCCCGCATGGAAGGGCACGACCTTGATGTCGCCCGCTTCCAGAGCGGCGGGAATCTCGGTGGCCTGGCGCTTCAGGGTGATCGTTCCCTCATTGAGCGGCAGGCGATAGAAGGCCGGCCCGAACGCGCTGGCGAAGCCTTCGAGCTTGTCCAGAGCGCCCTCTTCCTCAAAGGTCTGGGCATAGCTCTCGATCGCCACCGGCGCGCTGAAAATGCCTGCGCAGCCGCAGGCGCTTTCCTTGGCGTGACGCTCATGGGGCGCGGTGTCGGTGCCAAGGAAGAATTTCGGGTTGCCGGACACCGCGGCCTTGCGCAGGGCCAGCTTGTGCAAACGACGCTTGGCCACGGGCAGACAATAGGCGTGCGGACGGATGCCGCCCACCAGCATGTCATTGCGGTCAATGCGCAAATGGTGCGCGGTGATCGTGGCGGCCAGGTTCTCGCCGCCCGCCTTCACGAACTCGACCGATTGCTCGGTTGTGATGTGCTCGAGCACCACGCGCAGGCCCGGCATGTCCTTGATGAGCGGGCCGAGAACCGTGTCCAGGAACACCGCCTCGCGGTCAAAGATGTCGATGTCGGGGCTGACCACTTCGCCATGCACCAGGAGCGGCATGCCCAGCTTTTCCATCCGTTCGAGCACCGGGCGGATATTGGCGATGTCGCTGACGCCATGGGCCGAGTTGGTCGTGGCGTTCTGCGGGTAAAGCTTGGCGGCGGTGAAGACGCCGTCCCTGAAGCCGCGTTCGATCTCGTCCGCGCTGATCGTATCGGTGAGATAGGCCGTCATCAGCGGGGTGAAGCCGCGTTCAGCCGGGACCGCCGCGTTGATCCGGTCGCGATAGGCGATCGCCTGATCCACCGTCGTCACCGGCGGGGTCAGGTTCGGCATCACGATGGCGCGGGCGAACTGGCGCGCAGTGAAATCGGCGACGAAGTCCAGCATTGCGCCGTCGCGCAGATGCACATGCCAGTCGTCGGGCTTGCGGAGGGTCAGCGTGTCCTGGGTCATGATCTGCGATGTACACAGGCTTTCCGCCCAGCGCAAACCCGTCCTGCGCCCGGGCCTGGAAGGGGTTTCGTAACCGTGTTGGTTAACCCGCTCTAGACCCTGTCCGGGTTAGGGTTTCGGGCAAGGGAGACCACGATGGCCAAAGCTGAATATCACAAGCACCAACGCGTCTACGTCAAACCGGTCGGCACCTGGGCGGTGATCGAGAAGGTCAAGCCGCACTGGGTGCGTGACGTCGAAGAGCCCGTAAAGATCGCCTATGATTGCGGACTGGGGCGCGATTTCACCGCCGACGAGCTGAGCGCCGAGGCGATCGAGGAGAACCCGGTCGGCAATTGGCGGCTCATGCGGGCCCGCAACAAATGGCAATCGGTCGAGGAATGCGCCCACCACCCCCAGCCGGGCACCTACCCGGTTGTGGTCACCGACAGCCAGAACTGGGGCGGATGGCGCGTTCCGGGCGCGGAGTATGATCGCGATCCGGGCCGCATCGAGCATCAGGCGCGCCTGATCGTGCACGCCCCCAGCCTGTTCGCCCTCGCCGAGCGCCTGATGAAATCCGCACAGGAGGACCCGGACGCCTCCACCCAGACCATCACTCTGGCGAAAACCGCCGCTGACCTCATCCGCGCGGTGAACGCACGGCCGGACGACATGCAGCAAAAGTCTGAAGGCACATTGGATTAACTACACGGCAATGGCATTCGACCTAGATTGAACCCGAGTCAGATTTGAGCCCTGAGCGAACGGAGCCGCGGCATGACGCCCCGCATGGGCAATGTGAACACCCTGATCATCGACGATAATGCTCACATGATCAGCATTATCCGTTCGATGCTGCTCGGTTTCGGCATTTCCAGGACCCATGAATCGCGCGACGCCGTCGAAGCGTTCGAAATGGTGCGCCACGAACCGATCGACCTGATCATCGTCGATTACCAGATGCCGCTGCTGGACGGGCTGGAATTCATCCAGATGGTCCGTCGCGGCGCGGACATGAAGAACCCGTTCGTGCCGATCATCCTTCTCACCGCACATACCGAACGCTCGCGCATCATGGCCGCCCGCGACGCCGGCGTGACCGAGATCTGCGCCAAGCCCGTCACGGCGCGCCAGATGTGGGAAAAGATCGTGGCGGTGGTCAACAATCCGCGCCCCTTCGTGAAGACCGCGAACTATCTGGGTCCGGACCGGCGCCGCAAGCGCGAGGAATACAACGGCCCTGAACGCCGGTCGGTGACCACGGAAAAACCCTCTGACAACGCCAATCCGGCGGACGCCGAGATGGTTGACGACAATGATCAGGACGCCATCGACAAGCTGATGGCTTAAGGCTTACAGCCGCTCTTAACCCGGCATTTACGGCGCTGGACGAACGCCCGCGGAACACCTTAGTTTGCCAAGGATGATTCGTGTCGGCCAACAGACCGCGCGCGACGCCAAAAGCGATCGCTCTCCCGTTTCGGCCGAGACCGAAGCGAAGGGATCCTTGTGGCCCACGACGCTGGCCGTCATCGCCTTCTCTCTCGTCTTCGGCTGCGTGATCCTGGTCAAGCTGCACCAGGAATGGACCGCCGCGCGTGCGGAGGCCGAGGCCTCCCAGGCCCGCACGGCCGCCTTTATCGCCGAACGCGTCTCGGGACGACTGTCCGAAGTGCGCGGCGCGCTCGCCATGGCCGCCTCCCAGCTTGAAGTGATGAGCCCTGCGAGTCTGGACGCCGGCGCCCAGGCCGGCCTCGACAATCTGATCGAGGCCCCTTGGGTGGACGCCGCCGCCCTCCTGACCCCCGACGGACGCCTGATTGCGTCGGGCGAAGCTGATCCAGACGCCCTGCGCGAGGCGGCGAACGCTGCGCTGTTGTCCACCTCCGGGCTCGCCGCCCGCCCGGGTCAGACGCCCTCTCTGGTGATCACGGCGCCCGCGCCGCTGGCCGACGGCTCCGTGGGCGCCCTGATCGCCAGCCTCACGCCCCAGGCCCTGCTGCCGCGCTGGAACCGGGACGAGGTCGCCATGCTCACCGATGCGGAAGGCCGCCTGCTGGCGCTCAATCCCGACACCCCCTTCACCGGCGCGCCCTATGCGGCCGAACGACTGGGCCTTGATCCGGAGGCGGTCTCGGATATGTCGCGCAATGGCGGCGCCATGCGCGGCGCGCATCTGGGCGAGGACGCCCGCATCCTGGGCGCCGCGGCGATCAATGGCGCACCACTGCAGGCGCTGAGCCTGGGGCCGGACGGCATTGACCGTCAGGCCTGGAACAGCACGCTGCTTTTCCACCTGCTCCTGTTTCTGGCGCCGCTCGGGACCGCAGGCGCCCTGTCGATCGTCCTGCGCAACCAGATGGGACGGCTGGGCGACACCCAGGCGCGCCTGCATGACTCCGAAGGGCGTTTGCACCTCGCCATCGAGGGCGCGCGCTGCGGGGTCTGGGACTGGGATCTCGACACCGATGAAGTGGTGCTGACCGATTCCTTCGCCCAGCTGATCGGGCGCGCGCGGGGGGAATCCCTGTCCGGCCCCGAGCTTCTCCTGCTGCTGGGCAAGGAAGACCGCCCCAAGGTGCGGGCGGCCCTGCGAGGCGCCGCCAACGCCCAGGACGTGGATCTGGAAGTGCGCGCCGCAGGCCTGCCGGTCTGGCTGCAACTGCGCGGGCGTCTCCTGCCGCATACGCGCCGGATCATTGGCGTCGCCATCGACATCACCGAGCGCAAGGGCGCCCAGGCGCGCGTGGCGGCGGCGGAATCGCGTCTCCGCGCGGCGCTTGAATCCATGAGCGAGAGTTTCGTGCTGTGGGATGCGCGCGGACGGCTGGTGCTATGGAACCGCAAGTTCCGGGACTTCTTCGGCTTCAACGAACCCGATCTGCGCATCGGGTCGAGCTATGAACAGGTGGAGGCGGCGGCGGCGCGCGCCATCAAGGCGGCCCATGCCTCCGAGGACGGCCAGGACGACTATGATCTCGAGCTCAATGACGGGCGCTGGATCCACTACGCCGAACGCCGCACCGCCGATGGCGGTCTCGTCAGCGTGGGCGCGGACATCACCGCCCTGAAGGACCAGCAGCGCGCCCTCAAGGACAATGACCGCGAGATGCGCCGCACGGTGGAAAACCTGCGTCGCTCCCAGGAGCGCGTGCAGGAGCTGGCCGCCAATTACGAGCAGGAGAAGATCCGGGCCGAGGAAGCCAACCGCTCGAAATCGGAATTCCTCGCAAACATGAGCCATGAGCTGCGCACGCCGCTCAACGCCATCAATGGATTCTCCGAAATCATGGCGGGCGAGATGTTCGGCCCGCTCGGCCATGAGCGCTATCAGGACTATGTGCGCGACATTCTCAGCTCCGGCCAGCACCTGCTGTCGCTGATCAACGACATTCTGGACATGTCCAAGATCGAGGCCGGCAAGATGCAGCTGCAGCCCGAGCCTCTCATGCCCGCGGAGGTGATCGAGCAGTGTGTGCGGATCATGCGCGCCCGCGCCGAGGAGAAGTCGATCGAGCTGACGGTGGAAGGTTCCGAGCTGCCCGAGATCACCGCCGATCCGCGCGCGCTCAAGCAGGTGATCCTGAACCTGATGTCGAACGCGGTGAAGTTCACGCCTGAAGGCGGCAAGGTGAAGCTGCGCGGCTTCCAGGCTGCAGACGGGGTGGTGCTGCAGGTGTCAGACACCGGCATCGGGATTTCCGAAGATGATTTGCAGCGGGTCGGCCGGCCGTTCGAGCAGATCGAGAGCCAGCATTCGAAAAAGCATCAGGGCTCCGGCCTTGGCCTTGCCCTGTCCAAATCGCTCATCGAAATGCATGGCGGCGCCCTGCGGATCGATTCCCGCCTTGGCGAAGGCACCACCGTCTCCTTCACCCTGCCCGCCGAGCCCATTGTGGCGGATGCGGGCCCAGCGCCCAGGCCCTCCGGGCAAGCTGCTCAGACCGATGAGAGCCTGAGCGCAGAGGCCTGAGCCTTTCGCGCCTCTGCCCGGCCGCCTGCGGTTTCTAGAACAGATCCGGCGCTTGCGGACCGGAGGGCGGCTCGTGACGCGGCCCGTCCTCGGATCCCGCCCGAGGATGATCAGGGCGCGCCTCTTCATCCTCTCGCCGATCCTCATGGTCCCGGTCACGCTCCCGACGCTCATGGTCATGACGGCGGGTCAGGGCGCGATCAAAGGCGTCCCGACGCACATCCGCCGGCAGGATGCCCGCCGCGTCGAGAATAAGCGCTTCGGTGCGCTGCTCCAGTCGGGCGCGCGCTTCGCGCGCTTCGCTCAGGGCCTGAGCGGCGGCTTCGGGGTCATAGGGCTCGGTCGTCAGCACGGCGCGCACGGCGCGTCGCTTGTCGCCCAGATCACGCATCAGGGCGTAGACCTCGTCACGCGAGCCCGCCATGTGTTCGAACAGCTCACGGCGATATTCCTCGGGCACGGCCCGGAAGAAGCTGCGCGGCTCGAACCCCTTCACGCTTGCGGCGTTCTCCGCGTCCGCCCGGATCGAGGCGCGCGACGGCCCATCATCATGGAACCAGCGATGGGCGCTCGAACCGATCAGCAATCCGTTCAGCAGGACAGAGACCAGCAGCAAGGCAATCCAGATATTGATCCGGTTCATGAGCCATCCTCAAACAGGGTTTCCGTCTCCGAGAGAACGGAGAAGGCATTGGCGTACAAGGCGTCGTGATTGGTCGGGGTGTTCATCTGGGCGCCCAGCCAGCCCGTCCCCGCGCCGCACATCAGCGCAATGGCGGCTGCGATGCCCGCCCAGCGCGGCGGGGCGAAGGCGCGACGAATTCCCGACGCCGCAATCGTTTCGTAAAGCGCGGGAGCCGGCGGCGCGGTGACGTCGAGATCCAGCAACGCATCCAGCGCCGCAGCCTCGTCCAGCAGGGCCTGGGCCAGCTCCGGCTCGGCGCTCAGGAAAGCCTGCGCCCGGGCCTGCTCATCGCTCGGCCAGCGCGACAGCTCGCCGCCAAAGGCATCCGCCAGTTCACTAAACCGGTCCGGTTTCATCGTGTGCATCTCGCTCATATCTCTTTCCCCGATCCGTGCAATCCTGCTGCGTCCGCGATCAGCTCGTCCCGGTCCGCCGCCAGCTTGGCCTTCAAGGCCCGACGCGCCCGCGCGAGCAGGGATTCCAGCGCTTCCACGCTGACCTCCATGATCTGGGCGGCCTCGATATTGGTATGGTCCTGAAAATGGCACAATTGCAGCGCCAGCTTCTGGCGTTCCGGCAGCTCGGCGACCGCCAATCTCACCCGGCTCAGCGCATCCTCGCCGGTCAGACGGCTTTCCGCGCTTGCGGCGCCATCCATCTGCTCGGGCGCATCCTCGCTGATCTGACTCTCGCGCTTCTTGCGCAAGCGGTCATAACAGGCGTTCATGGCGATCCGCGTCACCCAGGTTTCGAGCCGGGCCTTGTCCGGATCATAAAGCGCGATCTTGCGCCAGACCTTCACAAAGGTCTCCTGCGCCACATCCTCGGCCTCGTCCCGATCCCCCAGAAGGCGCACCGCCACGCCGTGAACGCGCGGCAGGCATCTCTGCGTCAGCGCCCGGATGGCGCCGGCGTCGCCCTGGGCGACGCCCTCTGCCAGCCGGGCGTCCGCGGCGCGCGCCTCCTCGCCCCCGCCCGTCCGGCGAGGGGAACCGTCTATGACCTTGAGGACGGGGCGGGACACGCGCGCAGCCTTCCTGGGACGCCTAGTTGCGCCACCAGGGCGTGCGGCGCTCTTCGCGACGCTCCGCCCGGGCCTGCATCATGGCGTCCAGCTCATCGGGGGTGACGGCGCCATCCGAATTCGCATCCAGTCGATCGAACATGCGCGAAGAACCCGTCATGAACTCGGCCGAGGAAATCCGGCCATCCTGGTCAGCATCAAAGCCCCGGCCTTCGCCCCGGCGGCCCTCACGACGACGCTCCCGGCGATCCGCTCGCTCCTCGCCATCGTCCTCGCGCGCCTGACGGCGGTCATCGCGCAGCGCCATCATGCGAAGCTGCATCGGGGATGCATCCGCCTCGTCCAAGAAGCCGTCGCCATTGCGGTCGCGATAGGCGAATTCCTCGGTTTGCAGCTGCTCGACTTCGGCGCGGGTCACGGTGTTGTCACCATTGAGATCCGCCACTTCCAGCATGCGCAGGCCATTCATGCCGCCATGCCCGCGGCCGGGACCGCGATCATGATGGCCATGGCCGCGCGCGCCCGGTCCGTCAAAGCCCGTCGGCTGGGCCAGGGCGGCGCCCGAACCCAGAACGATCATCGCTGCAGCAGCGCTCAGAAGTCTCTTCATCGTACCAATCTCCTGTATCGGAGCGGGGTCTTGTTTTCTCCCTCGCTCATACCCTTGGTACGGGTAAGGACATCCTAATCCGTCGCGCGGAATCTGACAGGCCCGATGGTGCGGTCGAAGATGCCGCGTACGGTCCGCGCACACTCATCCAGCCGGTCGGCCGTGCAGGCGAGATCCTCGCAATGCGCCGCCAGGCAGATCCGCCTTGCGAAGGGTTCACTGGCTTTCTCTGGATCAAAGTCCGCGCCATGGGCGGCGCGCAGGATTTGCGTGAGATCGCCATAAAGCTCATGCGCGTCCTGCAGCGCCCGGGCGTCTCCCGGCTGGAGCCAGCCCGATCGGGCCAGATGTGCGATCGCACCGGCCGTATCCGCGCCCAGCCGTTCGCGCTGAACCAGCTGGCCGGTCTGGGCGATGAACTCGATATCGATCAACCCGCCTGGCCTGAGCTTGAGATCCCAGAACGAGCGCGCAGGCCGATCACGTTCAAGCCGCGCCCGCATGTCCGCGGCGTCCTCGCACAGCATCGTCGCCGGTCCGGCGGCGCGGATGACGGCGTTGATGGCGTCATCGAGCTTGCCGGCGAGGCCGCCCTCCACAACGATGCGAGCGCGGGTCAGCGCCATGCGCTCCCAGGTCCAGGCTTCCGAAGTCTGATAATACTCCTCGAACCGCGACAGGCTCACCGCGGCAGGGCCTGCGGATCCGGACGGTCTCAGCGCCAGATCCACCTCATAGAGCTCCCCCTCCTCGGTCGGCGCGGACAGCGCCGAGACCAGACGCTGGGTGAAGCGGATGAACCAGGTCTGCGCCACCAGCGGACGCTTGCCGTCCGATTGTTCGGCATGGGGCTCATACACCAGCATGATGTCGAGATCGGACGTTGCGCTCAGCTCGCGCCCCCCCAGCTTGCCCAGGCCCAGCACCGCCCAGTCGCCGGGCGGCGGACCGTGGCGGGCAGTCATCTCGCGCACCGCCGCCTGCGCCATGGCGGCGAGCGAGGCGTCTGCGAGATCGGCATAGGCCTGACCGGCGTCCTGGGCGCGCGCCCGCCCCAGCAGAAGCTGTCCGCCAATGCGCAGCTTCTCCTCACGCGCAAGACGACGGGCGGCGTTCAGCGCCTGCTCGTAATCCATGGCCTCGAGCCCTGCGAAGCGCTCGACGCGATAGGCGGGCGGATCTTCGCTCAAGGGGCGCGCGAAGGCCGGGTCCAGCAAGGTGTCCAGAAGCGCCGGTCGCCGGGCGAGGGTTTCCGCCAGACGCGGGGCAAGACCCAGCATGGCGATCAGCTCGCGCGCCAGTTCAGGCTGATTGACCAGCAGGGAGAGCGGCTGCACCCCGCTCGGCAGGCCCTCAAAAAAGGTGGAAAAACGGGTGAAGGCGGCGTCAGGATCTCCCGTGGCCGAGAGCGCCTCGATCAGCCGTGGCGCAAAGCGCGAGAAGAGGCGCCGGGCCCGTTCGGTGCGCGCCGCCCGCGCTCGACCCGCCGCCCAGCCCGCCAGCCGCTCCCAGACCCTGTCAGGATCTGAAAAGCCCAGCCGGTCCAGCGTCTCGCGGGTATCCGGCGTGGGCTCGACGCCGGTCAGCACCAGACTGCCCGCTTCGGTGGCGAGGCTCTCCCCCTCCCCGAACTGGGCCGAGAAGGCCGCATGGACAGCGCCAAACAGCGCGGTCATCCGGGCGTCAAAGTCCGTGAGGTCATCAGAGCCCGAGAGCGCCGCCACGGCCCGGCGGGCATCGTCATGAAGAGGCAGGGTCTGGGTCTGCTCATCCTCGAGCATCTGGATGCGGTGCTCCACATCGCGCAACGCGATGTAATAGGCGGTCAGGGCTTCAGCCTCTTCGGATTCAATGAGGTCATGGGCGGCCAGAGCCGCCAGCGCATCCACCGTGCCCGGGGCCCGAACCGCCGGCATGCGCCCGCCGAAGACGAGCTGCAGGCACTGGGCGTAGAACTCGATCTCTCGAATGCCGCCGCGCCCCAGCTTCACATCATGGCCCGCCGCGCGCACTTCGGCGCGCTTGCCCACGGCCTGGATCTGCTTGGCGAGGGATCGGATATCCTCCACCGCCGCGAAATCCATGGTCCGCCGCCAGATGAAGGGGTTGAGGTCTTTCAGGAACCCCTCGCCCGCCGACCGGTCACCCGCGCACACCCGCGCCTTGGCGTAGGCCGCCCGCTCCCAGTTCTGGCCCACCGCCTCGAAATAATGCCGGGCCATGTTGGCGCTGACGGCGACAGGGGTGGAGCCGGGATCGGGGCGCAGGCGCAGATCGACGCGGAAGACATACCCGTCCGCCGTCACGTCCTGCATGATATTGCTGAGCTTCTGGGCGATTCGCGAGAACAGCTTGAGCGGATCCTTGCCCTCGGGCGCCTCGATGATCTCCGGCTCATAGGCGATGACAAGATCAATGTCGGAGGAGAAATTCAGGCTGCGCGTGCCGTGCTTGCCCAGGGTCAGCACGAAATAGCCCGGCATGGGATTGAGCGGATCGCTCACCTCGACGCCATGGCTGCGCACGGCGCAGGCGAGGCTCGCCTGCACGGCGGCGTCGGCAAAGTCCGTCAGCGCCGCCATCACCTCTTTCAGGCTGAACGCGCCGGCAAGGTCCGCCAACGCGGTGACCAGATGCAGGTCGAGCTTGGCCCGACGTAGCACCGCCATCACCTCGTCTTCGTCCTCAAGGGACGCCGCCTCCCGCGCCGTTTCGCACAAATGCTCAATCAGGTCTTCAGGGCTGGTCGTAGCGAGTTTCAGAAGCGTATCCGGGCGCCGCACGGCCGTGCGCGCCAGATAGGGCGCGGCGGCGAACACGCTGTCGAGAAACGCCGCCCCCTCGCCCCAGGCGTCAAACACCGCCGCGCCAATACGCTCCCGCGCGCGCCTGGCGCGGTCGGGCGCGATATTGGGCAGGTTCTTGGTGATGCGGTCTTTGAGGGGCGCAGTCATGGGCAAAGGGTGCGGCGCGCCGCGATCAAGGGCAAGACGTCCGCTCAGGCTTTCCGCTTCGGAAAGGTCAGAGCGATCCTGAGGCCGGGGCCCGCGCCGTCCACGGCGCCGGGGCCGTCATCAAGGCTCAGGGTCGCGCCATGCACTTCCGCGATGGCGTGCACCAGCGACAGGCCGAGACCCACGCCGGGCTGGTTGCGCGAGCGATCAAGGCGCACAAAGCGCTCCAGCACCCGCTCGCGATCCTCGGCGGGAATGCCGGGGCCGGTGTCGGTGACCGAAAGCTCGATCCGCCCCTCGCCCGTCTTGCGACCGCGCAAGGCGATGGCGCCGCCATCGGGGGTGTACTTGATGGCGTTGTCGAGCAGGTTGGCGATGGCCTGGGCGATCAGCTCGCGATCCCCCATCAGCATGAGATCGGGCGTGCATTCGCAGAGGAATTCGGTGCCCGCATCCTCGCACACCGGCTCGTAGAGCTCGCACATGTCTTCCATCAGCGCGCCCAGATTGATGCTCTCGAAGGCGCGGCGGCGCTCGCCGGTCTGAAGGCGCGACAGGGAGAGCACCGCGTTGAAGGTCTTCAAAAGCTCGTCCACATCGCTGACGGCCTGCATTAGCGCGGCCTCGCGCGCCTCCACATCGCCTTCCTCGACGAGGGCGGATTCGATCCGCCCGCGCATCCGGGTCAGCGGCAGGCGCAAATCGTGGGCGATGGAATCGCCCGCCGTGCGCATGCGGTGCATCAGGTTTTCCACCCGATCGAGCATGTCGTTGAAATTGCGCGAGAGCTCATCGAGTTCGTCGCCGGAATAGGTGCGGGGCGCGCGGGTGTCGAGCTTGCCGGTCATCACCGCGCGGGCCGCCTCGTTAATGCCGTCGAGACGACGCGCAAAGCGCCGCGACACCACGGCGCCCGACACGATGCCCAGAGCCAGCGAAAGCCCCGAAGCAATCAGCACCGAGTTCAGCGTGTTGGCGACGAAGCGGCTTTCCTCTTCCACGTCGAGACCGACAAAGAGCTGATAGCCATCGCCCAGCTCGACGATCTGGCCGCGCGCGTCCCGGCCTTCCTCGGCGCGGTCGATCACCCCGTCCACGGGCTGACGATCATAGGTGAAGCGCACCCGGCCCTGGGGATCGGTCGGGGCTTCGGGCAGGCCATAGATATTGCCCACCAGCTGTTGCCCTTGCGGGTCGAGCAGCATGTAGAAGAATTCGCCGCCGCCGACCGAACGCTGGACCAGATAGCGATAGGCGCCCTGGTAGCCGCGCTCGCCATAGAGCGTCTGGATCTCGGCGACTTCGGCGGAAATCGACGCGTCCGCCCGGCGCAGCGCGGCGCTGACGGACGCGGCGTAGACGAGCGCGAGGATCACGAAACTCGACAGCGCAAACAGCGCCGCAGACAGCAGCGTCAGCCGGAAGGCGGTCGTCCGCAGAAACGCGGGCGCCCGCCAGCCTTTATGGGTTTGCGTGTCCAGTGTGTCCCCCGCCGCTCAGGCCTAGTTGGACAGACGATAGCCTGCCCCGCGCACGGTGTGCAGCATGGAGGTGTCGAACGGCTTGTCGATCTTCGAACGCAGCCGCGAGATATGCACGTCGATGACATTGGTCTGGGGGTCGAAATGATAGTCCCAGACCTTTTCCAGCAGCATGGTGCGGGTCACGACCTGTCCGGCGTGACGCATGAGAAATTCCAGCAGGCGGAATTCGCGCGGCTGCAGCTGGATCGCCTCTTCCCCGCGCTTCACCGTGCGCGCGAGAAGATCCATTTCCAGATCGCCCACTTGAAGGCGGGTCTTCAGCGCCTCGGGGTCCCGGCGTCGCGCCAGGGCGTCCACACGGGCCTTAAGCTCGGAAGGGGCGTAGGGTTTGACAAGATAGTCGTCGCCGCCTGCGGTCAGACCGGCGACGCGGTCATCCACCTCGCCCAGGGCCGACAGCACCAGCGCGGGCGTCTTGTCGCCCTCTTCACGCAGGATGGAGATCATCGACAGGCCGTCGCGGCGCGGCATCATCCTGTCCACGATCAGCACGTCGAACGCGCCGTCACGCGCCATGGCGAGGCCATCCTCGCCATCATGGGCCATATCGACCACATGTCCGGATTCACGCAACATTTTCGCAATGTTGCCCGCGACCTCCCGGTCGTCTTCCACGATCAGAATACGCATGACTCACTCTCCCGAACCAGAACAGGCGCCGGCCGTCCCGACCCGGCGCCTGCGTGTTGTTGTTATTCATCCGCCTCTTCGGACGGCATTTCCAACGCGGCGTAACGGCGCTGGCCGTTCTGGGACACCACGAAGACCAGAAGCGCGCGGCGGTCGCGCTCACGCGCATCCTCCACGGCCGCCTCGAAATCGGACAGGGCGTTCAGATCGCGCCCGCCCGCTTCAAGGATCACATCGCCCGGACGCAGACCCTTCTCCGAGGCCTCAGAGCCCGGACGCACGCCTTCAACCAGAAGGCCGCGGCCCTCAAGCTCGAGCGCTTCACGCTCGGCCTCATCCGGCACGCTCAGCGCCAGACCGAATTGCGCCGCAGCGCCAGCTTCGGACGGGGCGGTCTGGGCCGGGGTCGAGGCGTCAGGACGCTCGGTCAGCTCGACCCGGATCGTGCGCTCGCGCTCGTCGCGCAGAATGCGGAAGGCGACGCGTTCGCCCGGCGCGAAAGCCCCGACCCGACGGGTCAGCTCGCGCGGATCGTCAACGGGCTCGCCATTGATTTCGAGGATGATGTCGCCATTCTCGAGGCCTGCAGCCTGAGCCGGCGTGTCATCGAGCACCTGGTTGATCAGAACCCCTTCCAGATCGTCCGCCAGGCCCATCGCGTCCTTGAGATCATCGGTCAGCACCGCCGGCGCGATGCCCAGATAGCCGCGGCGCACCTCGCCGTTCTCGATCAGCTGATCGATCACGGTGGCGGCGAGATCGGAGGGGATGGCGAAGCCGATGCCCACATTGCCGCCCGTCGGGCTGATGATGGCGGAGTTCACCCCGATCACCTTGCCATCCAGGTCAAAGGCCGGACCGCCGGAATTGCCGCGATTGATCGGCGCATCGATCTGCAGGAAGTCGGTATAGGCTTGCGCGGCGCCCATCTGGCGCCCCGTCGCGGAGATGATGCCCGCCGTGGCGGTGCCGCCCAGGCCGAACGGATTGCCGACGGCCACGACCCAGTCGCCGACGCGGATGTTCAGATCGCGTTCCAGCTCCACATAGGCGAAGGGCTCGTCCTCCTCAGCCACGCGCAGCAAGGCGAGATCGGTGGCCACATCCGTGCCCACAACCGTCGCATCCAGAGAACGTCCGTCAGTCAGCACCACGCGGATCGTGTCCGCACCCTCGATGACGTGATTGTTGGTGACCACATAGCCGTCTGCGGAGATGAAGAAGCCCGAGCCCTGGGCGCGGCGCTCGCGCGGCTGATCCGGCATGCCTCCAAAGCGCTCGAAAAACTCGCGGAATTGCGGCGGCAGTTGCGACATGTCCGGCGCATTCGCGCTATCCACACGCCCTTCCGCCTCGATGGAGACCACGGCCGGACTGACCTGCTCAATCAGGCTGGCGAAGCTCATCGGCGCGCCATTCGGCGCTGCATGGGAATAGGCGGACGGCGCTTCCTGCGCGTTCACGGCGAATGTGGTCACGGCTCCCAGAGAGAGAGCGGCGACAGCGGCGGACAGGATCAAACGTTGGGTGAGTTTCATGGCAGACAATCACAGTCCTTTGCGCGGGTCAGAACCGGCGAACCGGTCCATGGGAACATGAATTTGATGACAGGGTGCGGCTGACAGGAATATTACGGCAACCTTACGGTTCCGTAATTCTCAGGCGAGACGTCTCAGCGCTTTGTTTTATAGCGGCTTTCCACATGCGCGCCGCGTTCCAGCGTGCGGTGCACCGGGCATTTGTTCGCAATTTCCAGGAGCTTGAGTTGCAGGGATTCGTCTTCCAGACCCTCCACCTCGATCTCGCGTTCAAACAGGTCTGACGGCCCTTCGGCCTTCACCTTGCTATGGGTGACCCTTGTCGTGATGCGCCCCAGCTCGATCCCCTTGTGATTGGCGTACATGCGCAAGGTCATGGTGGTGCAGGCGCCGAGCGCCGCCGACAGAAGATCATAGGGCGCCGGACCGCCATCCAGCCCGCCAACCTGTTCGGGTTCATCCACGATGAAGGCGTGCTCGCCCGTCACCGCCCAGCTGTGAAAGCCGCCCAGCCCGGTCTCCGCGACAATCGCCGTCTCGCCGGCCTTCAGTTGCGGCGGCCGCCCGACCGGCGCCGGCGGCGCATAACGGCTCGCCCAGGCGGCGATGGCGTCCGCGGCGTAATTGGTGTCCGCCTCCCGGCTCAGCAGATGATCGGCGTCATCCAGACTCAGAAAGCTCTTGGGATGGCGGGCGGCCACGAACAGGCGCGTGGCGTTCTCGATGCCGACCGTCTCGTCTATGGGCGAATGCGCGATCAGGAGCGCGGCCTTCATCTCGCCGACCACGGCTTCAAGCTTGTGGTCCTCGATGTCGTCCAGGAACTGCTTCTTGATGGTGAAATCGCGTCCGGCCAGCGAGACGCGGGCGGAGCCGTTGGCCTCGATCGCCTCCACCTCATCCCGACTGAAATGATGACGCACATGCTCAGCGTCCGCCGGGGCGTTCAGGGTGGCGACCGCCTTCACTTCCGGGATGGAGGGCGCCGCCGCGATGACCGCCGCGCCGCCCAGGGAATGACCGACCAGAAGACGCGGCGCCTCCTGGGTCTCGCGCAGATAATCCGCCGCCTTGATCAGGTCTTCCACATTGGAGCTGAAATTGGTGTTGGCGAAATCACCCTCGGACTGGCCCAGCCCGGTAAAGTCGAACCGCAACACGGCATAGCCATGGGTGGTCAGGCGTCGGGAAATCCGTTGAGCGGCGTGCACGTCCTTGGAGCAGGAAAAGCAATGCGCGAACAGGGCCCAGGCCCTGACCGGCCCATTCGGGCGGTCCAGCCGCGCCGCCAGAACATCGCCTGCTGCGCCTTCAAACGTGACTTTCTGCGATCGCGCCATCCCAGCCTCTCATCCTCTAATTACCGTGATGAGGTGGCGACGTCCCGCTCAGGCTTCAAGACAAGGCCTGCTCACGGTTTTGTGGGACGTTTGCGCATGGCGTTCCCCAACAGCCCGCCCCCCAGAAGCACCAGCACCACAGGCGTCACCCACAACAGGATCGTATTGGAATCCACCGGCGGACGCATCAGCACGGCATAGCCGAAACGCTGGACCAGCGCCTCGCGGACCGCGTCGTCATCAGCGCCCTGCGCCACCTGCTCGCGCACATAGCGACGCATGTCCTGCGCCTGTGCGGCGTTGGAATCGAGAATGGATTCCCCCGCGCAGACCATGCAGCGCACTTCCCGCATCAGCGCCTGGGCGCGCGCCTCGTCATCGGCGGAGAGCTGGCCTGCCGGCGCGGCTTGCGCCGCGAGGGCCAGCGCGAGGATCAGAGCCTTCATCACACCGCCTCCGCGGGCCGGGCCGACGCATCTCGCTCGACCAGGGGCGCATGGGCGCGCATCCGTCCCGTCAGCGACAACCCGCCGCCCAGAACAATGAAGATGGCCCCCAGACTCAACGACCAGATCAGCGGGTGGAAGGCGACCCGCGTTTCAAAGGCGGTCGAGCCGTCCTGACGCAGGCGCGCCTCGCCCACCGAGACATAAAGATCCCCCGCGATCGAGGATTTGAGCGCGACCTCGCGCGTGGTCTGATTGGCGCCGGCGTAGAAGCGGCGTTCGGGCGACATCACGCCGCCCTCGCCGCCATCCACCAGAATGCGCGCGCGGTCAGCCATATAATTCGGACCATCCGCGCGGCGCACGCCGTCCAGCGTCAGCTCGCGGCCCGCAATGGCGACGCTTTCGCCCGGCGCCAGCGCGATGTTCTGGTCCGGCGGACGCGAGGCGTCAGCCGCCGCGCCGAGCGCAATGAAGCCAACGCCGGCATGGGCCATGGCGCGTCCGATCACCAGAAGCTTCTGTCCGCGCGCCATGGCGACGGGCAGGAACTGGCCCAGATCCATCACGGCGCCCGAAATGGCCCAGACGCCAATGGCGCCGCCCACGATCGCCAGCGGGCTGGCTCCGGCGAACAAGAGCGCAATGATCACCGCCGCGACCGGGATCAGCATCAGCGCCGCGCGCATTTGCGAGACCGCGTTCTTCAGACCGCCATTGGACCAGGGCAGGAAGGGCGCGACGGGCATCAGAAGCGCCGCGATCAGCAGCAAGGGCGTGGCGGCGGCGTTGAAATAGGGCGCGCCGACCGAAATTGTCGCGCCCCCCATCATTTCGAGCAGCATCGGGTACAGCGTGCCCACAAGCACCACGCCCGACGTGGCCGCCAGCAGCAGGTTGTTGGCGCCGATCAGCGCTTCCTTGGACGTGGGTTCAAACCCGTCCCCTTCGCCCAGCGACCCCGCTCGCAACGCAAACAGCAGGAAGCCCGCGACCGAGGACACGCCCAGCATGCCCAGAATCCAGACCCCGCGTTCAGGATCGAGTGCGAAGGCGTGCACCGAGGTGATGACGCCCGAACGCACCAGGAAGGCGCCCAGGATGGAGAGGATATAGGCCAGAAGCGCCAGAAAGACGGTCCAGCCCGGAAAGGCGCCGCGTTTCTCCGTGGCGATGGAGGAGTGGATCAGCGCCGCGCCCAGAAGCCAGGGCATGAAGCTGGCGTTCTCGACCGGATCCCAGAACCACCAGCCGCCCCAGCCGAGCTCGTAATACGCCCAGAAGGCCCCAAGCGCGATGCCGGCGGTCAAGGCCGTCCAGGCGCCCAGCGCCCAGGGACGGATCGCAGCGGCGAGCGCCCGGCCCGGCGTCTTCTGCATCAGGCCCGCCGCGGCGATCGCGAAGGCCGTCGACAGGCCCACATAGCCCACATAGAGCATGGGCGGGTGGATCACGAGGAGCGGGTCCTGCAGGATCGGATTGAGCTCGGCGCCCTGAAGCGGCACGGGCGACAGGCGCTCGAACGGGTTGGACGCGAAAGCGAGAAAGCCGAAGAACAGGGTCTGCAGCAGCCCTTGAAAGCTCACAGCGCGCGAGCGCAAGCCGTCATCCTTCGGGCCGAAGCGGGCGAGGCCATAGCCGAACACCGCCAGAAGCAGACACCAGAGCAGCATGGAGCCTTCATGCCCGCCCCAGCTGGCGGCGATCTTGTAGGCGAGCGGTTTGTCGACCGAGGAGTTCGCCGCCACGTAGGCGATGGAGAAGTCAGACCGCAGGAAGCTCGCGATCAGCAGGATCATCGCCGCGCCCGCCGCCAGAACGGCGATTTCCGACGCAGCCTGCCCAGCCTTGACATAGGCGGTGCGGCCCACGCCGCCCGCGCCGCGCCAAGCGACGAAGATCTGCACCAGGCTCGCGAGCAGCGCCAGCGCGATCAGATAGCGTCCAAGCTCTGCAATCATGACGGACGCTCCGTTTCGGCCGGGCGATACCCCTCGGGTCCGCCATAGCCCTCATGGTCGCCCGCCTCTTCGTGCCACATGCCGGATTCGCGCAAGGCTGCGGCGACTTCAGGCGGCATGTAGGTCTCGTCGTGCTTGGCCAGCACGGTGTCGGCGGTGAACCGACCCTCAGGATCAAACACGCCCTCGGCCACAATGCCCTGCCCTTCGCGGAACAGATCCGGCAGCGAGCCGTCATAGCTGATGCGGATTTCCCCGCCGCCATCGGTGATGGTGAAATTGGCGCCGCCGCGCGCCGGACGCTCCACGGAACCGTCGAGCACCAGACCGCCGACGCGCACGCGCTGACCGGGCTGGGGCGGGTTCTCGGCCACCATGGCGGGCGAGTAGAAGAACACCATGGCGTCGCGCATCGCGGTCATGGCGAGCGCCGCCGCCCCGACCAGGACCACACCGGCCGCCAGCGTGATCCAGAGACGTCGCTGGGCTTTTCTCATTGCTCGCTCTCCTCGACCGAAAAGGCGGTCCGCATGGCTGATATCAGGGCCAGGGCGCCGGCATTGTCTTCAAAACGCGACCGGGCGCGCTCCAGCGCCTCAAGCCCGGCCTCGGTCTGGCCCTGTGTCCAGCGCGCCCGCGCCAGCGTCAGCCAGCCTGACAGATCGTCAGGATCATCCTCAAGCCGCGCTTCCAGACGGCTCACCATCATCTCGGCAAGGTCCTCGGGCGCAACGCCCGCCGCGATGGCGTCAGCAAAGGGCGCCGCCCCGGCAGACCCCGGACCGCCTTGCGGACGGGACAGAAGGTCCGCCGCCCGCGCCGCGATCGCCGCCCGGAACGGATCGCCGTCATCCAGACGCATGATGATGTCGGACCAGACTGCGGCGGCCTCGTTGCGTTCGCCGCGGGCGTAATAGGCCGACCCCAGGAAGAAGGCCGGTTCCGGCAGGCTGGGATCAAGGGCGTTGGCCGCTTCAAAGGCCCGTTCGGCTTCCGGCGTGACCTGACCGTTATTGAGCACCACGAGCGCCTGCCCCATATCCGACAGGATGCGCGGATCCTCCTCGATCTGCAGCGCGCGCGTGAACAGGGTGACCGCTTCCAGTTCACGCTCCGTGCGTGACAGGAAACGACCCAGCAGCGTCAGGGCCTGAACATCCTCGGGGTTCTCGCGCAGGATTGCACGCAGACGCGCTTCCTGTTCCTCGGACGTTAGCTCCTCGGGATTGGTGTCCGCCAGGCGTTGAGCCACCTCGGCATAGGGCGCGCCGGGCGTCTCCGGCTCGCCATTGACGAAGTAAAATCCAAGCGCGCCCAGCAGCACGACCGGGACCATGACGAGCGAGGCCAGACGTCCTGCGCCGGCCTGTCCGGTCTTCAGGAAGGGCATGGCCAATCGCCATGCGGCCACGGCGCCGATCACCGCGGTGAGCACAATGAAGACCATCATGCTTTGCCCCGCTTGAAGGTCAGCAACAGATTGTTGGACGGCATGACCAGGCGCTCGACGCGTTCCAGGCCATGACGGCTCGCCAGCGCATCCACATCCGCCAGCGGACGCACGCCCCAACGCGGATCGCGCTGCTTGAGGCTGGCGTCAAAGTCGAGATTGGACGGCGCCGTGTCCGCCCCTTCCAGGAAAGGGCCATACAGATGCAGGGCGCCTTCCGGCGTGAGCAGTTTCGAAGCGCCGTCAAACAGCCCATCCGCCGCCTGCCAGGGCGCGATATGGATCATGTTGGCGCAATAGATCGCCTCCACGGACTCCAGTCCGTCCCACCAGCCCGGTGCGCAGACATCAAGATCGAGCGCCGGGCGAATGCGGCCTTCGGCGTCTTCCGCCCAGGCGTTCTCGCTGGCGCGGGATTTGGGATCAGGATCGCTGGGCGTCCATCTCAGATCCGGGCGCGCACTGACCACGGCGAGCGCATGCTCCCCCGTGCCGCTGGCGATCTCGAGAACGCGGGCGCCGTCGGGCAATCTCTCGCCCAGAGCGGACATGATCGGCTCACGATTGCGCGCAGCGCTCGGAGAACTCAGGCGCGCGCCGTCACTGGCGCGGTCTTCCAGGGCGATGGGAGGGGTCTTCTGTGTCATAGGGGGGTAGATAGACTGTCACCCGCCCGCTTTGAAGGCGAATTAGGCCGCTTGGACTGCGGCGGCTCGGCGCAGGAGGACTTCGCCCGCCTCCCGCATGCCCAGTACATCGAGAAAACGGGTCACTTCACGCAAGCGAGCGCGATCCGCCTCCACATCATCTGAGACATTGCGCCGCAGGCGCGCCAGGATTTCCTCGCCCAGTTTCTCGCTCGCTTCACGCAACTCGTCGAGAAGATGGGCGTGCGCATTGCCCACGGCGGCCCGCGCCGCATCATCCTTCACGCTGTACAGAAATCCGCAGACCGCTTCGGCTTCGTCGAACACGGGATCGCCCGGATGAGGAATCTCACGCGTACGCCGTCTGGGTCCCGTCTCCGGCAGGGCATGCTCGAACATGCGCCGCGCCTCTTCATGGATCGCCTCCATCTGCAGGCTGGCGGCGTTCCGGAGCTCGAACAGGCGCTTGCCCCAGGTTCCGTCCTTGCGAATGCCGATCTCGCGGGTCATGCCCACGGTCACGGCGGCGAACTGGGTCACCGCCTTCACGCAGCGCTCCACCTGTTCAGGCGTCCTGGGCGTGGTCTTGAAGCCCTTGAGATAGAATTCGGCGTCACTGAGCAGCGCCTCACCCACGCTCGACATGTCCGTATGGGTGAGCAGGAAGTCATCATCGCGCCGCGCGATACGCTCGAACACGCGCAGCATGCGCCAGGGTTTGTGCACCCGCGCCATGGTCATCAGCAGCACCCAGACCCCGGACTCCGGCAATTCCTCAATGGCCTGTTCATAGCGGTCCCGCAGCTCCGCACAGACCTCGTCATCCATCTTCTCGATCTCATCGGGCAAACCGTCGAGCGCCTCGCGCAAGGCCGGCACGCTCTTCAGAAGACCCGCAATGGAGCGTATCTCGTCAAAGTCGGTCACGCCCAGCTGATGGCGCAAGCGCTTGCTTTCCTTGGGTTCGTCCCGGAGCGAGTCCAGGGTTTCAAACATGGCTCCGGCGACCCGCACGCGGGCGTCATCCAGCGCCTCGTCATCAAGGTCATGGGAGAAGGTGGACGCGGCGTCCATGGCGGCGGCGGCGGCTTCAGGATCAAGATCGGCGCTGATCCAGCTCCACAGCGGCACCAGAAGCGCCTCCGGAATCAGCGCGCGGGACGGCTCGATCACGGAGCGGTCGCCAATGGCGTCCTTGAGAGGCAGGAAGAACTGTCGGCACGCCGCGCCCTCGGCGCCATAGCGGCAAAACTCCAGCATGCGCGCCATGCCCGGATCCATCTCCCGGGCCAGATCGACAAGACCGTCCACCCGCTCGACCGACATGTGAGCGAGCAGCATGGACAGTTTTTCGACTTTCCCCGCAGAGAGCGGCCCCATCGGATCACCAAGACAAGCACGTTGGGTAAGGAGATAACTGAACGCGGTTAATGTCAGCTTTCCACAAGAGCCGGCAACCACAAACACGCCTTCAGCCCGCCCAGCCCGGACCGGTCGAGTTCGAGCGCGCCCTCATAGGCCCGGGCCAGATCCACCACGATGGCCAGCCCGAGCCCCGTGCCCGGGGCCTGCTCATCAAGCCTGACCCCGCGCGCCAGCACGGCCTGGCTTTGCTCGGGCGTCAGCCCTGGCCCGTCATCCTCAACGCACAGATAGAGCTGGCCGTCACGCAGGCTGGCGGACACGGTCACCGCACTCGCCGCCCACTTGCAGGCATTGTCGATCAGATTGCCGAGCAATTCCTCGAGATCCTGTTTCTCGCCGCGAAACACGATCCGGCCCTCACAGGACCAGTTCAGCGTGATCCCCTGACGACCATAGATTTTCTGCAAGGTGCGTCCCAGGTCATCCAGCGTGCGGTCCACAGGCGCCCGGGCGCCGATCGTGCGGGCATGGGCCGCCGCGCGCGCCCGTCGCAAATGATGCTCGACCTGTTCGGACATCAGCCGGGTCTGCCGGTCGACCTGACGCGCCAGCGGCCCCTCCTGATCTCGCGCCTCGTTGGAAAGCACGGTCAGCGGCGTTTTCAGGGCATGCGCCAGATTGCCCACATGGGTGCGGGCCCGCTCGACAACTTCCTGGGAATGATCGAGCAGCTTGTTCAGCTCGCCGCCCAGCGTGATCAGCTCGGCGGGATAGACCCCGCTCACCCGGTCCGCGCGGCCATCCCGCACATCGGCGACCGCCCGCCCCATCCGCAGCACAGGCGCAAGGCCCACGCGCACCTGCACGAAGACGCCGACCGCCAGGGCAATGGTGAAGAGGAAGAACAATCCGGCTGAAGCCAGGCCGAAGCGCAGGATGCGCGCATTCGCCGGGCGCTGGTCCTCGCCCGCGATCACCAGCAAGGGCTGCTCCACACCCTCGATCAGAATGGCGCGGATCACCAGCCTCAGCGGTTCGCCATCGGGGCCTTTCGTCATCGAGCTGACCGGACGTCCCGGCGTGCTGAGCGCTTCACCCAGAGCCTTGTCGGGGGCGGACAAGGACGCATCGGCCAGAGACTGGGAGCGCAACGGCTCAACATCCGACGCCCCGGGCAGGGACACCTGCCAATAGCGTCCGGAGAAGGTCTGGGAGAAGCGCGGATCGATCAGGTCCTCATCGAGGCGCAGATTCAGCGCGCCGCTGACCTCGACATGGGCGATCAGCGCGTCCGCCACGCCGGTCAGACGATCTTCGAGATCGCTGAGCACGGTCTGGCGGAACAGCGCGGTCAGGGACATCGCCCCCAGTACGAGCAGCACCAGCGCCCAGCCCAGCGCCGTCAGAACCAGACGGCGCACCATCGACCCCTGGGTCACCAGGGGTGGTGATGAGGCCCCCTCACTCACTCAGCCGCCGAACTCTCGGTCTCGCCCGGATCAACCAGCCGATAGCCCAGACCGCGCACGGTCTCGATGCGGTTGGAGCCGATCTTCTTGCGCAGACGGCCGACAAACACCTCGATCGTGTTGGAATCGCGATCAAAATCCTGATCATAGATATGCTCGACCAATTCGGTCCGAGAGATCACCCGATCGCGATGGTGCATCAGATAGCTCAGCATCCGGAATTCATGGGAGGTCAGCTTGATCAGCTGGTCGCCCAGAAACACCCGTGAGCCGCGCGTATCCAGGCTCAGATCGCCGCACATCAGGGTCGAGCTCGAATGACCGGCCGCCCGGCGGGTCAGCGCCCGCAGCCGCGCCAGCAATTCCTCGGGATGGAAGGGCTTGGTCAGGTAATCATCCGCGCCTGCGTCAAAGCCCGCGACCTTCTCGCTCCAGCGGTCCCGCGCGGTCAGGATCAGCACCGGGGCGGACATGCCCGCATCGCGCCAGCGCTCGAGCACCGTCACGCCGTCCAGCTTGGGCAGGCCCAGATCCAGCACGATCGCGTCATAGGGCTCGGTCTCGCCCAGAAACAGACCATCCTCGCCATCGGCCGCCGTATCCACGGCATAGCCCGAATGGGTCAGAACATCCGACAGCTGGCGACGCAGGTCCGGATCATCTTCGACAATAAGCGCTCGCATCTCAGCGTCCTCCGCTAGCGCCGCACCCGACCGGAAATCGCATCCACGCGCACATCCAGCCGGCGGCCTTCCGGGGTCAGAATCCGGATCATGTAATAGGGATTCTCACCATTCACGAGCCGGTGCGAAAGCACTTCGGAACCGGGATAGGCCTGACGCACGGCCGCCACCGCCACCGAAACCGGCACAATGGACTGGGCCACGGCATGAGCCGCATCCTTGTGACCCTTGGCGTAGGCGGGCGCATCCGCAAGCACGGCGGCGCAGGCCAGGGTCAGGAGAAGAGTGAGAATTCGTTTCATGACAGACTTAATGACGGATCCGGGCTGAACGCATGCTGAACACGGCTGACAGGGTTTCGCCGCGAAGTTGACGCATCATGACATGAAACGCTTTCGCGGATCATAACCCGTCGGCGGCGTCCAGTCCTCGATAAAGGCTTCGAGATCGGGATCGTTGAGCGGCACGTCGATGACAAGGCGGATGATCTGGTCGCCGCGCCCGCCCTCGCTCTTGGGCGCGCCCTTGCCCCGCAGGCGCAGCTGGGCGCCCGAATTGGCGCCGGCAGGCACCCGGACCTCCACCATGCCGTCCACGGTCGGCGCCCGCACGGCGCCGCCGAACAGCGCTTCTTTCAGCGAGATGGGCAGGTCGAGGCGAATATTGTCGCCCTCGCGTCGGAACCAGGGATGCTCGGCGATGACGATCTCGATCAGCGCATCCCCCGCCGGTCCGCCATCGCGCCCCGGATGTCCCTGCCCGCGCAGACGCAGCACCTTGCCGCTCTCCACGCCTGCCGGCACGCCCACTTCCAGCGACTTGCCATTGGGCAGGCTGACGCGCTTCTTCGCGCCCTTCATCGCCTCTTCAAAGCTGACCGACAGACGCGCCTTGATCTCTGCGCCGCGCATGGGCTGGGCGCGTTGCCGCGCGCCGCCGAAATCGGTGAACAGATCGGAGAACAGATCCCCCAGATCCTCGAACCGGCCGCTGGGGCCGCGATCGCCGGGGCCTCCGCCGGGGCGTGAGCGGAAATGATACGCCGGACGCTCCTGGCCCTGCGCATCAATCTCGCCCTGGTCAAACCGGGCGCGCTGTTCGGGGTCGGACAATAGCTTGAACGCCTGGGTGACGTCCTTGAACTTCTCCTCCGCCGCCTTGTCGTCGGGGCGTGCGTCAGGGTGCAAGGCCTTCGCCAGCTTGCGGTAGGCGCGCCGGATCTCGTCGGCGCTCGCTGTGCGGGACACGCCCAGAATCGCATAGGGGTCAGTCATCATGGCCGTCGTGATAGCAGTCCATCGCCAGTCGGGCGAGCATCAGGGCGCACCCGTTTGGCGCATATCTGTAGGTTCAGGCTCATATCTGCAAGACAGACGCCAGACCAGGGCCGTAGCGCTCCGAGATCTGACGAACCTCGAAGCCGTGACCCGCCCCTTCTGAGGGCAGGTCTTCGCGCCGTAGGTCGAGCTGCGGCGCCGCGCATGTCCAGGCCCGGACCACCTCCCCCTCAGCCCCGATGAGCGTGACCTGATACGCTTCGCGCGTCTCACCCAGCGGCGCCTCCACGCCCTGCCAGCGATCCCCGCCGATCCGGGTGCGCCGGACCCAGCTCAGACGCAGCCCGTCCGCCCGATCCTCAAGCTTCAGATGCACGGGGGAGAGCGGGCGCAGATCCCGGCCCTCATAGGTCGCCGTCAGCCGACGGGCCCGGGCGTCACTGCGCCGAACGCCGGCCGGGACGGCAAGGACCTCCAGCTCTGCGCCGCATTCGGCGTCTCGCACCGGCAGAACGCCCACCGCCCCGTCGAGAATGACAATGCTCGCTCCCCCACTCGCCCCGGGCGCAGGAGAGCCGCCCAGGCCGCGCAGGAGCCCGGTGAGCGTCCAGACGCCCTCCGCTTCAATCTGCGCGGTCTCGTACCCGATCACCTCCCAACCGTCTGACGTCTCGAGCGCCAGGCGATTGGCGCCCGCCAGAACAGCCAGCCGGGAGCGGCTCTCCAGTGCGCCCTCCGCCAGCCGAAGCCGCAGCCTGGCGTCGCGCCGCCAGCGGCCTTCGGGACCCGGCGGCATATCCTCCAGCAGAACTCCGGTCCTTGCCGGCTGCACCAGGCTCAGTCGCGCTTCCATGCTGTCGATGTCAGCGCCTGCAAAAACCTGGACCGTTCCCGGCCAGGGCTTGCTCCAGGCCGCTGCAAGCAATCCGTTCCGCGCGACCTCCGCCTCGTGATCCAGCGGCAGGTCCAGCAGGCGCAGCAAGGGGCGACCGATGGTGTCCGGGGCGGGCCCGCGAACCGGGTCCGGCCCGGACAGCGTCGCCGCCCCGCCCTCCACGCGCCCAAGACGCGCCTGACGCACGCTTGTCCCCTCCAGCGCCTCCAGTCGCCAGACACGTCCGGCGTCCGGGCGCACCGGATCCCCCGGCTCCAGTCGCGCCAGTGAGGGCGGCAGGGCCGTCAGGAGACTGTCGCCCTCGCTGCGCGCCCGGTTCAGGAGCCCCCGCGCCCAGGCCTGCGCCTGCAGCCGATCCGCCAGCACGGGCGCGGTCAGGGCGACAACGCCATGGCTGAGGTGATCCAGCCCGCGCGCCATCACCGCGGCGGGGGCGTATGCGCCTTCATCGGCAATGAGGGTGAGTTGCGCATCCCTGGGGATCGTTTCGGCCGATGCGCGCGTGAACGCCAGACCGTCCGTTCCTGCGGGCAGATGATCGCTGAGCAGCGCCGTGGCCGCGCCCTGCGGCGCCAGGGGCAGGCAGACCGGACCGCGGCTGCGATCCGTCAGGGTGAAGCCGAACACGGTCGCCAGCGTCGCAATCACATCGCGGGCGCGTTGCGGACGATCAATCATGAAACCGGCGAGCACGCCGTCCAGCATCGACACATCCAGCGGCTCCAGCCCCGCCCGTCGCGCCACGTCCTGCACGACAACGCCCAACGAAGAATGCCCTGCGCGCCCTGTCAGCCAGTGCCCGCGCCGCCAGTTGCCGCCATCGCTCCACACATCCTCGCGCGTTGGAAATTCAGGGAAAGGCCGCCCGTCCCAGCACCAGACATGGCTGCGCGCGCAATCCAGCATCGGCCCGCCATAGGCCGGGGAGACCGGATTGCGGCCCTGCTCTGGCGCCCAATAGTCCAGCAGCGTCTCGATATAGCGGCGCTGGATCAGGTCATCGCGCGCGCCGGTCGAGAAATGCGGCGCCGCGCTTTCCATGCTTTTGGGATCGAGGAAGACATTGGGCTGGTTCGAGCCCTTGTCGACCGCCGGGCAGCCCAGCTCGACAAAACGGATCGGCTTCAGGCCCGGCGTCCAGTCCGTGGGCATGCTGGCGCGCACCCCGTCCACCCGGTCATGATGGGCGTTCGACCACCAGTCGGGCAGGCGCTTATAGGCCCAGATCCAGTCCTCCCCATACGCGCCGTCGCTGATGGGGGTGCGACTCTGCGCCTGACGGTCGGCGTCGCTGGCGTAATACCAGTCACCGCCCTCGCCGCCCTCGACATTCGCGCTCAGATAGGCGCGGTCATGGATCGATCCCGCAGCAGCGTCCGCATGGGCCTCGCCCTCGCGCCAGTCCGACAGCGGGCCGTACCAGTCGATCCCGATATAATCCACATCCGGATCGGCCCAGAGCGGATCGAGATGAAACAGGCGGTCCCCGGACCCGTCCGACGGCGCATGGCCGGCATATTCGGACCAATCCGCCGCATAGGAGAGCTTCACATCCGGCCCGACCAGCGCCCGCACCTCACTCGCCAACGCCTTCAGGCGCTCAACTGCAGGATAGGTCGTGCGGCTTGATCGCACCTGATTGAGCGCCACCATCTCAGAGCCGATCAGCAGGCTTTCCACCCCGCCGGCCGCCTTCGCCAGCATGGCATGGTGCAGGATGAAGCGGTCAAAGCCCCAATCCTCCGCCCCCGAATAACGCACCTCATCGCCCGACAGGCTGAAGTCCGGCGCCCTCGCGCCGCCAAAGAAGGCGTCCACCTGCGCCGTTGCTGTCGCGCTCTGATCGGGGCTGCCCGGCCGGCCCGGCGCCGGGCTCGAACTGATCCGTCCCCGCCAGGGATAGGCGGGCTGAAAGCCGCCGTCATGAGGGTCTTCGGTCAGCGTTTGGCCGGGAATATCCATCAGGATGAAGGGATAGAGCGTGACTTCGTAGCCGCGCTGCTTGAGCGCCCGGATGCAGGCGATCACCGTGTCGTCAGACGGCGTGCCGCCATAGACCGGGGCGTCGTCCTTCTGCGACACCTGATGCGCGCTCGCCCGATCCAGCCCCGCCACACGCCAGCTCAGCGGACGGGTCCGCTTCTCGCGCGTCTCGACGCCGGGCCGGATCCGGCACTGATCGCAGCGCAGATCGGTCCCGAACCAGCTCGTCACCAGCGCGACGGATCTCACATTCGGCAGGCGCGCTTCCATATCATCGAGCGCCGCATCGAGATTGGTGAAGGCGCGGCTGGTGTGGACGTTCTCGGCCCGCTCTTCCCCCTCGCGCACTTCGCGAAAGACCGGCTCGGTGGCGTAGGCGAACTCGCCCGAGGCCGGGATCAGGCACACGCCCTGCACAAGCTGTTCGAGCTGCGGCGCTTCGCTTTGATCAGCCCCCGCGCCCAGCACCTCAAAGCTCAAGTTTGGCAGGCGCGCGCCAAAGCCATCGAGCGGCAGGTCTTCAAACACCATGTAGGCGAGCCCGCGATAGGCGGGCGCTGAGCCCTCCACCGCCTCGATCAGCGGGTCGGGCGCCTGATCCTCCCGTCCTGTGTGAAGCCGCATCACGGCGGCGTCGTGGCTCAGGGTCTCACCGTTGGCCCAGATACGCCCCACGCCCGAGATCGGACCCTCGCACAGCGCCACGGCGAAGCTGGCGGCATACGCATACTCGGTCAGCTCCGGCCCGCCCTTGCCGCCGCCTGAACTGCGTGCGGATTCGGTCACGGGCCCCATCCAGATCACCTGCCCGGAGAGACGCATACGCCCATAGACGATGGGTACGAAGGCGCCCTCGGTCGAGGTCTGAACGTTCAGACCCTCGAGGCGCGGGCCTTCACGGTCGGGTGCAAACAGATCGCCGACAAATGTCGACACGCCCGCTTGCAGAAAGGACGCCCCCGCCTGTCCGGCGGCGGTCAGGAGAAGCTGGCCCATAAGGTCCTCGCACTAATTTTGAGGGAAGGCATAGGCGCCCGAAATCCGGCGCCGCCAGAACGGCCCCAGCGCGGTCTCGCACACGCTCTGCCCGCGCCAGGCGTGCAGGATGCGATCGGGTTCACTCAAGATCGCGCAATGGCGGGCAAAGCCGTTCGGCGCATAGCGAAACAGCAGCACGTCGCCGGGCCGGGCATGCAAGGCTTCAAGCGGAACCAGCCAGCGCCCCGCCGCGGCGCTCAAGGTGTCGATGCCTGTGCGTTCGGACCAGTCCGGCGCATAGGGCGGCAGGACTTCGGGTTCGGGTCCGCACAGAGCCCGCCACACTCCGCGCACCAGGCCCAGACAGTCACAGCCCGCGCCCTTCACGCTCATCTGATGATGGTAGGGCGTGCCGATCCAGCTGCGCGCTTCGGAGAGGATCAGGGCTCTCATCGCCGCGCGCTCACGGGCCGGACCAAGGCGTCATTGCCCGGCATGTGCGGGCAGCCGCGAAAGTTCAACGCGTTGTTGAAGCGGGAGGCGCAGGTTTCAAAGCGCTTGTCACAGCCCCTGTTCAAATGCACCGCCTGTCCCACCGTCACACCTTCGGGCACGGCGCCCTCAAGCTCGATCACCCGCTCGGCGCCCTCATTCCGCGCCGACACGATGCGCTGATCAGGCCAGCTCGCGCCCGGCCAGCTCAGCACCCCGTGGATCAGCGCGGACGCATCCAGGCTGCTCGCGCCGCTGACCCTCATGGCCCGCGCGGTGATCTGTTCAGACACAGCGCCCTCCGCCCGGCGCCCGGCGGCGTCCAGATCGACGCCGCAGCGCGCATCCCCCAGCTCCGCATCACACAAGCGCGAAAAGGCCCACCCGATGGTGCGATTGAGGCGCGCGCTCAAGCCTGAAACATCCGCTTCAAAGCCCTGATCTCCATGGCGGATCTCGCCCAGCTCGCCAGTGAAGGCGCGCCAGAATAGCGATGGCTCGGTCCAGTCGACGCGATAAAGCGCCAGCCCCGCCCCGTCCCAGACGCCGGCGGCAATGTCCGCGCGCGTGATGACGCCGGAGTCGAGCTGACCGAACACGGCGCCGCGAGCGGGCGCGCCGCCCGTCTCGCTGCGCAGATCGCCATGCGAAAATCCCGAGACAGGCTCGCAATTTACGCCCTCAAGCTCCAGCGCCTGGTCATGGTCGGTGAAACCGAACCTCGCGCCATCCCGTCGGGTCAGGATCCAGACCCAGCACAGGGTCGTGACGCCCGCATCGAGCATCGCCTGCAAGGCCGGTGGAATGTCGATCATGCGACCTCCAACAAAAAACCCCGACGCACGCGCCGGGGTCACAAAGCAACATCATTTCAGACTGAGCACCCCGAGCCTGAAAGGCCCGCAAGCGCGACCGCGCGCCCGCAGCGAAGCGAGGAACTCTCAAAACCGAGCCTGAAAGGCTCGCAAGGCCAAAGGCCGCCCGCAGCTTTAGCGAGGACTGACCGAACGGAGTGAGGGAAAACAGAGAAAAGTCGTCAGCGCGACTGCATCATTCCTCAAACGCCGCGCAGGGCGCTTCAGGCTCCAGATGACAGCCCGCTTCCATATAGGGTTTGAGCCGCCCCTCGATGAAATGCACCCAGACGCGACGGACGATGCCCGCAAGCTCCTCATCCACCTCGCCCGTGATTGCGAGATCGACGGTGAAGCGCGTCTCGTCCGGGTTTTCGCCCTCTTCCAGGGTCCAGCTCGACACCAGCTGCACGGCCCGCCCGCTCAGGCCCAGCGGGCCATCCAGCCGAAGCTGTTCGGGCGCCCGCACGAAGATCACCCGCGCATGGACCACGCCATCAGGCTGTCCCGCTTCAAAGCGCTCATAGAACAGGCCGCCCACTTCGGGCTCGATCACCAGCTCCGCCGGTCCCGGCCAGAAGGTGTGATCCCACCAGGGCGAGACATCGCCGGTCGCCGCCTCGAACACCTCCGCGCGCGGCGCCGCGATCTCCACAATGATCTGGCTGCGAAAGCCCTGCACCTCGAACGCCTCAAGGGCGGGCGCTTCGGGCGCGGCCTGCAGAAGCGTCAATGCGGCAATCCAAGCGATCATGTCATTCTCCCCAGTCTGCCCGACCATGAGGGCGCTGAACTGCGCGCCTGTCCAGCCCTAAAGCCGGACTTCCAGCAAGGGGACCGACGCAATCAGGGCGCCGCCGCCTTCCAGACTCGCCTCGATCTGGTCGACGTCGAACCGGGTCGGCACGTCAAAGCGAAACCCCGCGGTGATCAGGGCGCCGTCGGCGGGCGGCGCTGCGAAGACAATCCAGCCATCCGGCTCCAGCCCGAAACCGGTCTCCACGCCGTCCACCGCCACGCGCAGGCTGTCAGGCTGTGGATGGGTGATCGGACGCCGCCAGGCGTTGGCCGCATCGCCATAGGCCTTGGACAGCTGAAAGCGCGTACGGGCGCCATCCCCGGTCCCGATCCCCTGATCGAACGGTCCGGGCGCCTGACCGCTCGGCCCCGAGCTGTGATCGAACGGATCGGTGAAGCGGAACGCATGAAGCCGGCCTCGCCGCGCCTCGAAGAAGGCGACAAGCCTGGCCAGATCCGCCTGCGACCTCACCCCCGGCGCCGCATCCCAGCGCCGCCGGGAATCGCGCCAGACGGCGTTGCGCTCCTCACGGCCCGAATTGAGCGTGACGATCTCAGTGCGCCGCTCCGGCCCGCCGCGCGCATTAAGCCCGATCGAGAGCGGGAATCGCACATCGTGAAACCCGCTCATAGCTGGCGCCCTCCGCGTTGCACCGCCCGCGCCACCGCCGCCGCGATCTGGCTTTCAGAGCGCCGTACGCTCTCAAGCGGTCCGCCCTGGGTGTTGATGGTGATCGAGATCGGCGCCGCGCCGAGAGCTGAAATCGCTCCGGACTGGCTCGGCGTGAACACCTCCGGTCCCCGCTCGCCGACCAGATAGCGCTCGCCCGCCAGCACCGGCCCGCCCTCGGCGCGCTGGCCCAGCACCCCGCCCAGAAGGCTCGCCGCATTCCCCAGAAGCCCGGAGACGGGCTGCAGCACGAACTGATCGAGTGCGATCTGCGCAAAGCTCTGGGCGATCTGTTCAGCCAGCGCGGAAAAGCTCAATTCGCCCGACCGCGCCGCCCCTTCAAGGCTGTTGGCGATGTCCCGCCCGGCGCTCTCAAACGCCTCTGACAGGGCGTGCGCCGCCAGCGTCCCTTCGCGCGCCGTCTCTTTAAGTTCGCTGCGCGCCGCGCTGGCGCCGGAGGCCAGCTCGGACAGATCAAAGGTGTCGGTCATGTTTCGCTCCATCGGGATAACGCCGCATCAGCGTGTCGAGCACACTCCGGTCCGGCGGCGGCAGGGCGCCCGGCGCCAGAGCTGCGCACAGCGCCCGCCACTCAAGAACCGACAGGCGCCAGAACAGCTCCGGGTTCAGCCCGAAGCGCAGCACCCCCAGCGCGAACCAGCCCCGCCAGTGCGGGCTCATTTGAGGTTCGCCTCAAAACAGGCCAGGACCGCCTGCGCGGCTTCCGCCGGCGCCACGGACTGCGCCAGCACGTCGGCTTCTGCGTGACCGCCCGCCCGCAATACCGCGGTCAGGACCGCCGTCAGATCCGTCGCCGTCAGGGCACGGAACCGCGCCGCCAGCGCCTCCATGCCGTCAACATCCAGCACATGCTCGATCTCCATCAGGGCCGCGAGCGACAGGCGCAATTGAACCGTCGTCTCGCCCAAACGGGCCGAGACAGTTCCAGGTTGAGAGATTGTCATGTGAAAGCCCCAGAGTTCGGGTTTAGTCTCGGCGCAGGATCCCAGCTCAAGGATGACCCATGCGCCGCGCTCTCGCCCTCCTCGCCCTCGCCTCGCCGCTTGTTCTGTGCGGCTGTGAAAGCGTGTTCGAAGAGGTCTATGACGAGCGCTATGAGGATGAATGCGAGGAATTGCGCAATCCCGACGCCTATCGCGCCTGCCTCAATGATCTTGAGGACCATCGGCGCCAGCGCGAGATCGAGGATCGCAATTCATAACGGCGCAAAGCTCAGCGCGCCGGCGGAGCTGAGTGAGATCGAATAGCTCGCCTCGCCGTCATGACGGCCGGAATATTCCAGCGCCGTGACCAGGAACGGGCCTTCGATGACGCCGAAATCCGGCACGATCACCTGAAAGCTGCGCCGGGCCTGATCAAAGAACACGCCGCGCACCGTCTCGTCCGCCGCGCTGTCCACGAATATCCCCGCGCCCGAAATCGCCGCCTGACGCACCCCGGCGCCGTCCAGCAATTCACGCCAGCGCCCCGGACTGTCGGCATGGGTGACATCCACCGCCCGCGCGTTCAGGGAAAGCGTTTTCGCCCGTAAACCCGCGAGACTCGTGAACGTTTCGGGCGATCCGCCATCGCCGATTTTCAGCAAGACACCCTTGCCCGCCTGCGCCGTCATGGCCTGTCTCCTTGAGTTTGAAGTAGCGCCCTCACCCGCGCCAGCCCCTGCATCACGCGGCTGTCAGACGTTGAGAACAGATCGGCGTAGACGACCCGCGCATGGATCGCCGTATGGGGCGGCTCCAGCGCCAGGGACGCCGTATCGAGCGCCGTGCGGATCGCGCCCAGCGCCTGTTTGATCGCCTCGGCGTCATCGCGTCGGCCCCTTATCAGAAGGGTCTGGCGCAATTCGATCAGGCTGGTTTCGCTGGCGTCCGCGGCCTCACTTTCCACGCGTCCCAGATAAAGGAAAGGATAGCGCACGCCCGAGCGCGGCAGGTCAAACACCCGCTCGCCGAGGACCGTCGCCACGCCTGCATCCGCGAGAAAATGGTCCAGAAGTCCGCTCTGGAAGGCGGCTTCCGCGCTCATAGCCGCACCCGTTCAAACGGCGCGAGCAGACGGTCGACCATGTCCGGCGCAGGCGGGCTCTCGCCGCCCTCGCCCCGGTCCGCGCCATAGCTCGCCGCGACCAGATGCAGGATCGCCGCGCGCAAGGGCGCGGGAACCTCGTCCGGCGTTTCGCCATAGCCGGCGGTGAAGTCGATCTCGATGCCGCCAGCTCGAATATCCGGCCGGGGCAAAGCAAAAGGCAGGAGGGCCACCAGCCGTCCCGGCTCACCCGTCTCCACCCGGTATTCCGCAGAATTCCAGTCGGTCAGGTCGCCGTTACGGCCTCGCACCCTGACCGCCTCGACGCTGATCAGCGGCGCCCGCTTGAGCTGAACCGCCAGCCCCGATGCGCTCAACCGGTCCCGCGGCCAGTCCTCCAGCCGCTCGCGCCAGCTCTGGGTGATCAGCGCCAGCCCGGTCCGGGTTTCGACATGCTCGCAGGCGCTTTCGATCAGATCGGCGATCAGGGCGTCATCCTCGGAATGGCTCACCCGCAGCCAGGCTTTCGCCGCCTCCACGCTGACCGGTTCGGTCGCGGGCGGCGTGGTTCGCGTCAGGCTCATCGCGTCGCCTCCTTTTCAAAAAGCAAAGCCCCGGCGCTATGGCCGGGGCTTTGAGGTGGGGAGAGAGGGTTTGATCAGGCGGCGAATTTCAGGAGCTTGATCGCGTCGAAATCCTGCACGCCGCCGCCGACGCGGCGGGTGGTGTAGAAGAGAACGTAAGGCTTGGCGGAATAGGGATCGCGCAGCACCTGAACACCCTGGCGGTCCACCACCAGATAGCCGCGCTCGAAATCACCGAACGCAATCGAGAAGCTGTTGGCGCCGATATCGGGCATGTCCTCGGCCTCGGTGACGGGATAGCCCATCAGGCTGGCGGACTGGCCCGCGCTCTGGGCGGGCTGCCAGATATATTGCCCGTCCGCATCCTTGAACTTGCGCACGGCGGACACCGTGGCGCGGTTCATCACGAACCTTCCCTTGGCGCGATAGCTGGTCTTGGGCGCATAGATGAGATCAATCAGCGCATCCGCCGGGTCAGAGGCGGAGAAGCCGCCCGACACGCCCGTGGCGACAAAGCCCAGCTTGCCCCAGCTCTCCGAACCGACTGCCGCGACCTCATAATCGAGAAAGCCGCGCGGCTTGTTCACGCCATCGCCCAACACAAACGCCCGGCCCTCGGCTTCGGCGAACACGTCACGCACTTCCTCGGCCAGCCATTGCTCGAGATCCACCAGCGCATCATCGAGGATCGCCGGGGTGGCGGCGGGCATGGCGTAGAGCTCGGCTGTCGGGAACTCCAGAAGCTCCAGCGCGGAGGCGTCCGTTTCAGGCCGGCTCGCCGTCTCAGCCGCCCAGGCGCCGGTCGCGCCGCCCGCGCTGACAGGTTTGCGGAAGGTATGCGATGTCGTCTGCTTCACCGTGGCGATGGAGCGGATCGGGCTCACCTCGCGGATCAGGCGTTCAATGCGGGTTTCCAGCTCCGCCGGCGCCACATGGCCCCCCGTCGCGCCCGACTGCCCCGACAGCGCCTTGAGATCGAGCGCCGACGCAGACCCGGTGCGCAGGAAATCGCCCCAGCCCGTGCTCTTGATCGAGGCGCCGGACAGGTCCGGCCTCGCCGCTTCCCGGCTCAGACGATCCAGACGCGATTTGGCTTCATCGAGCGCGGCGTCGATGCGGTTCACCTTCTCGGTGATCAGCGGATCCGCGCCGGTCTTGGATTCCAGCGCATCCAGCCGCTGGTCATTGGCCTCTTTGAAGTGTTCGAACGCGGCCAGCATGTCGGCCATGGCGGCGCGCGTCTCGGCGGAGGGAACCGCCATCTTGGTTTCCCGGCTCATGAGTGTCCTTTCTGACTGGGAAGGAAAAGGCGGTCAGGCCGCCGACGCGGACAGCCGCGCCTTGGAAGGCTCCACAACGCGCAACCGCGCCTGAGCCAGCATGGGGAAGGTCACGATCGACACCTCCCACAGATCCAGTTGAAGCAGATCGCGCCCGCCGCCCGGTCGGGGCGCGGAGCGGATCGTGCGAAATCCGATGGAGAGGCCGTCAACAGCCCCCTCGGCCACCAGCCCCAAAGCGGCCTTGCCGCGCGGGGCGGTCGACAGAATGCGGCCGCGGACATAAAGCCCGCGGCCATCCTCGGCGATCTCGTCCCAGACCCCGACGGGTTCGGTCGCGTCATGCTGGAACAGCATGCGCACCCCGTTCGGACCGCGCGCCTTGAGCCCCTCTGCAAAGGCCCCGGCGCGGACGAGATCGCCGCCCTGATCCTCGATATCAAACAGGCTGGCATAGCCCGCCACCTCCAGCGTCTCGCCAGAGCGCTTCAGCGCCTGCATCGGCGTCTCCATTGTCAAAAGGGGCGGACCTCAGTCCTCTTCGAGCCGACGCTCGATGCGTTCGAGCGCGGCGCGGGAATAGGCCGCGTGCGCTTCCAGCCGCGCCAGACGCTCGGCCACCGGCGCAGACGCATCCGCGCGGGTTTCAAGCTGATCGAGCCGCTCATTCGCCGCCCCGGTCCACATCAGGGCGCCCGCAGTCTGAAGCGTCAAAGCGAGGATGACGCCCAGCGTAATGGATCGATCGAGCCGCCACGGACTGATCGTGTGTGACGTCTCGGTCATTGATCGCCTCCATGCGGGGCCAGACCCAGAAGGCTGCGCTTCTCGTCGTCGGTTAGAAACTCCGCCGAGGCCACCCTGGCCCAGCGCGCCGCGCGTTCGTCGGTGAAGGCGGGCAGGCCGTCTTCATCCACACAGAGCTTCGGGTCCTCGCCCAGCCAGGGCGCCAGAAAGCGATTGAGCGCCATAGCGCAACTCTTCGCCAGCGGCAGCACCGTCTGGCGATAAAACGCCTGATTGGCCTCGCGATAATTGGAATAGGTGTTGTCGCCGGGAAGGCCCAGCAGCATGGGCGGCACGCCGAAGGCCAGCGCGATTTCTCGCGCCGCCTCACGCCTTGCCTCGATGAAATCCATCTCGGCGGGGGAATGCCCCATCGGCTTCCAATCAAGCCCGCCTTCCAAGAGCAGGGGCCGCCCGGCGTTCTCGGCGCCGGTGTACAGGCTCTCAAGCTCCCCCTTCAGGCGCTCGAACTGATCGGGCGTCAAACGCCCCTGCCCGTCGCTTCCGGTCTTCACCACCAGCGCGCCAGAGGGCCGTGCGGCGTTATCGAGCAATGCTTTCGCCCAGGCGCCGCCCGCCGCGTGGACATCGACGGCCCTTGCCGCCGCCTCCATGGGCGACAGGCCATAATGATCATCGGTGGGGTGAAAGCGCTTGAGATGCAGGACGGGCGAGCGGCCCGAGGCGCGATCGCGTTGAAACACTTCCGCGCCCGACGTAGTGCGGTACTCCCAGCCCTCGGCCCAGCCCTTGGGCCCGGTCATTACCCGAACCCGGTCAGGCCGCAGCGCATACAGCGACGGCGCCCCGGTCTCAAAACCCGTCAGATGCAGATAGGCATCGCCCGCCACCTGAAGATGGCTCTGGACCATGTCGATCAGTTCGGGACCGGACTGGTCCGGGTTTGGCGCAGTCAGCAGCGCCAAGGCCGCCTCCCCCGCCCGGCCCTCACCCGCCTTGAACGAGGTCGCGGCGACCGCTTCAGCGACCAGCCGGACGCAGCGATGGGCGACGGCGTTGCGGGCATAGCCCTCGGTCGCGAAAGCGGCATAGCCGCGCGGGCTCCAGCTCGCCCCCGTTCCGAAGCCGAGCGCAAGGGTTCGCCCGGCCGCCTTGCGACCGAGACCCAGCCATTGCTTGAGCATGGCGTTCTCCTGTTGGTTTAAAGCCGCCGCAGCCTGGGGCTGGCGGCCTGTGGGGTCAGGGCGGCGATGGCCCAGACCAGCGCATCCACTCGGTCCGGGCTGCCGTGTTGATCGGGCGCGCCAAAGGCGCACATCTGGTCTTCCAATGCCGGGAGCCGCCCGGCATGGCGCACCCGGCCCCTGGCGTAGAGCGCGGCGACGGGTTCGGCTCTTGCCCGCTTGCCGCGGCTCGCATGCACCAGCCTGATCGGCAGGTCGGGCGCTGCGGCCTGCAACACGGCGCGGACCATGTCCCCGCCCTGATTGGCTTCGGCCACCACCCAGTCCGCATCCACCGCGTCAAAGGCTTCGGCCACTCTTGCCGCCCAGACTTCAGGCCGAGCTTGCAGGCTCATATCCTTGAGGACAACAAGCCGGGCGTCCCGGCCCAAACCCGCGACGCCCGCCGCGATGATCCCGCATTCATCTCCCGTTGCGCTCGCTGGCGGATCGACCGCCACCACGACGCGTTCAGGCTCAAAGGCGGGCAGACCCAGCGCCTGATCGATCAGGTCCCGCGTCCACAAGGCGCCGTCAGGATCATCGATCAGAACGCCCTCAAGCTCCTGCCGGGCCAGCCGCGAGGCGCCATAGCGATCCGTCATCGCGGCGACAAAGCCCGGCGCCAGATTGGCGGCGTTCGCCTGTGTGGCCGCATGGGTCATGACCACGCCAGCTTGTTTGAGCAGCGCCTTCAACGCCGGTATGGGCCTGGGAGTCGTCGTGATCATCAGTCTGGGATCTTCACCCAGCCGAAGCCCCAGCCCCAGCATGTCGAGCGTCTCCTGCGGGCGGGTCCAGGCGGCGAACTCATCCACCCAGGCGCAATCAAATTGCGGCCCGCGCAAGCCGTCCGGATCTTCGGAGGAGAAGCCATGGGCTTCCGCTCCGTTCGGCCAGATCAAACGATGCCGGCTGGCCTCATAGCGGGGGCGTTCGTCCGCCTCGCCGATATTGAGAAAGCCTGACGGGCCGGACACCATCACCTCGCGCACATCGGAAAAGGTCGGCGCCACCAGCGCGATCCGCCTGCGTCCCGCTATCACCTGTGCGCGTATCCATTCGGCCCCGGCGCGGGTCTTGCCCGCCCCCCGGCCGCCCAGAAACAGCCAGATGCGCCAGTCGCCCGGTGGCGGTTTCTGTTCATCGCGCGCCCAGAACGCCCAGCTATTAGCGACGCGCCTGATCTCCTCCGGCGTCTGATTGTGCACCCATGCCCTTCGCTCTGAGATGCTCTGCAAGGCGATCGAGTCGGCGATCAACTTCGGCGTAATAGTCTCGTTTCTCACCTTGGGGCGCCTCCGCCTGTGCGGCGGGCGTAGCGCCCGTCTTCTGTTCGGTCATGGTCTCGCTCCATTGTTTCAGATCGCGTCCCGCGCGGATCAGCGCAGCAATGGTCCGGGCCTGTTTTTCCGCCTGCGCGGCATCGCCCTCATCGAGCCGCGCCATGGCCCGTTCCAGGCGCCGGTTCAGCTCGGCGATCAGGCGCACCGGCGCCGGGGCCGGAAAGTTTTCATCGATCCAGCCGCATCGCAGTATGATTGTGCTGGCTTTCAGCCCATAGGCCTCCGCCAATGCGTCAGCGCTTTCACCGGCCCGCCAGCCTTCATGAATGGCGATCCAGTCAAAGCGTCGCCCGCCCGTCCGTTTCGGCGCCGGGTCAGGCGTCTTCGGGTTCATTTCGACCATGCCTGAAGACTAGGCGATAACCGCCCCGGTCGGATTGATCGCGCACAAAAACCGCCAACGCTCTAAGACATCGGCGGTTCCTGGTTCTCAACTTCGGGATTGGCGCGGATTTATTCCGGCTTTGCGTCCTGCCGGGCGACGATATGGTGCTCGAGATCGTCCTCATGGACGATGTTCTCGCTGATAAGCGTGCCTTTGACCGAATGCCCGGCCTCGATCACGCTATTGGGGTCGCCGGTCTTCAGCGGATGCCAGTCGGGCAGGTCCTTGCCCTCATGCAGCAAGCGATAGGCGCAGGTTTCCGGCATCCATTTGAGCTGGGCGATATTGTCCGCGCTCAGGCGGACGCAGCCGGGGACCTTGCTTTGGCGATTGGCGTAGTCCGAACAGCGAATGGTGTTCAGGTCCAAGAGCTTGCAGCCCACATTGGTGCGCCAGAAGGTGTCCGGATCGTCCTCATCGCCCAGGATGACGACGCAGCACTTGCCGCAGCCATCACACAGGGACTCCCATTCACTCACGCTCATTTCAGAAAGCGTCTTGCGTTCGTAGAAAGGACGAGTATCGCTCATCGCCTGAATTTAGCCGTGATCAGCTGTTCTTGAGATCATTCCCAATACGCCCGTCCGGGCGGCAAACCTGTCGAGGCTCGCCATCACCTTCCGTGCCGATCAAAAGCCCTCCCCATGGACCCGGCTGAAATCCCGCTGGCGCCTGGTCGCCCTGGTCACGGCGCAGATCGTGATCCTGGTCGGGCTGATCAGCGGGATCGCCTTCTGGCGTTGGGCCTACCACGACTTGCCGTCGGTTCCAACTACCGCACAAGAGTTGTGGAGCGTCCGGCGCGAACCGGCAGTGACCGTACTGGCGGAGAATGGCGCAATCCTGGGTCAGCGCGGTCCGCTCTATGCGCGCCCGGTGCGGCTGGACGACCTGCCCGACCATGTGCCCCAGGCCTTCCTGGCGGTCGAGGACCGGCGCTTTTACGAGCATGACGGCTTTGACGAACGCGGCTTTGCCCGCGCCATGTGGGCGAATGTGCGCGCCGGCGGCCTTGTTCAGGGGGGCTCGACCCTGACCATGCAGCTGGTGAAGAACCTGATCCTCAGCCCCGAACGCACGATCCGGCGCAAGATCCAGGAAATCCGCATCGCCACCGAGCTCGAGGACAATCTGACCAAGCAGGAGATCCTCGAGCTCTATCTCAACCGGGTCTATCTGGGCGATCAGGCCTATGGCGTGGAAGCCGCCGCGCGGCGCTATTTCAACAAGCCCGCCAGCGATCTGACCCTGTCAGAAGCGGCGCTTCTGGCGGCCCTGCCCAAGGCGCCCTCGCGCCTCGCGCCCACCTCGAACCTGCCCGCCGCCCGCGCCCGCGCCGCCGAGGTGCTCTATGACATGCTCGACGCCGGTTTCATTGACGAGACCGCCTATCAGGACGCCCTCGAGAACCCGGCGGAGCTGGCCGCCGGGGATGAAAGCTTTGAACCGGGCGCTTTCGGCTATGTGTTCGATCAGGCCCTCGCCGAAGCGCGCCAGCACCTGGGCGACGCGGCGGACACGCCCGACCTTGTCATCCGCACCAGTGTCAGCGTCAGCGCCCAGACCGCCGCCGAGCGCGCCGTCGCCGCGGTGATGGATCTGCAGGCCGAGGCGCGCAACGCCGATGAAGCCGCACTGGTGGCGATGGATCCGCAAGGCCGGGTGCGGGCGATGGTGGGCGGGCGCAATTATGCCGACAGCCAGTATAACCGCGCCGTCCAGGCCCGCCGCCAGCCGGGCTCCGCCTTCAAGCCCGTGGTCTTCGCCGCCGCCTTCGAGGCCGGCATGGAACCCTCCACCGCCTTCAATGACGAACCCATCGAGATCGAGGGCTGGAGCCCGGAGAACTATGGCGGCAACTATCGCGGCCGCATCACCATCGCCGACGCGCTGAAGCGTTCGATCAATACGGTCGCCGCCCAGGCGGGCGCGCAGGTGGGCGCGGACGCGGTCGCGGAAATGGGCCAGCGCCTGGGGATCACCACCGCGCTCAACCCGGTTCCGGCCCTGTCTCTGGGCTCGTCGGGCGTGCGCCTGATCGACATGACGCGCGTCTATGCCGTGTTCGCCAATGATGGCCGCCGTCCGGACCCGGTTCTGGTGCTGGAAGTGCGCAATTCACGCGGGGATCTGCTGTATCAGGCGCCCGAAGCCACCCAGGGGCGTCAGGTGATCGAGGCCGAGCAGGCCCAATGGATGTCCACCCTGCTGCAAGGCGTGATCCAGGACGGCACCGGCCAGCGCGCCCAGCTCAATGGCCGCCGGGCCGCGGGCAAGACCGGCACCAGCCAGAACAGCCGCGACGCCTGGTTCGTCGGCTATACGGGCCAGCTCGTTGCAGGCGTCTGGGTCGGGAATGATGACGACACGCCGACGGACAATGTCACCGGCGGACAACTGCCCGCCGAGATCTGGCGCCGCTTCATGACCGAGGCCCTGCAAGGCCAGCCGGCCCTTGAGCTGACAGCCCCCGCCCCGCAGCGGCGCGGCGCCCGCGAGGAAGCGCTGGCGGCGTATTACTCGGAATTGTCCGCCCGGTTCGAGTCGCTCAAGGACGGCATCGACGACTGATCCGCATCGACTTTTTCAGCCAGCAGGGCGCGCATTTCGTGCATTTCCCGCCGCATGGCGCGCATTTCATGGATCAGGGTCTCGCGCTCGTCATGGGCGATGTTCTGGCGCTCGGTCTCGGCGTCAAAATGCTTGGACTGCATGGAGTCCACGATGACGGCGATGAAGAGGTTCAGCACCGCAAAGCTCGTCACGATCACGAAGCCGACAAAGTAGATCCAGGCATAGGGATGCTCGGCGATGACCGGGCGGGCCACGCCCATGGACCAGCTCTCCAGCGTCATGACCTGGAACAGGGTGTAGGCCGAACCGCCCAGATCGCCGAAGAATTGCGGATGGGTGCCCGAAAACAGCTTCGCGCCCATGACCGAGGCGACATAGAAGATCACGCCCAGCACCAGCATGATGGCGCCCATGCCCGGGATCGCCTTGCCCAGCGCCTCGACCACAGAGCGCATTTCAGGGATCACAGAGAACAGGCGGAACAGCCTGAGCACGCGCAGCGCCCGCAGCACGGTGAAGGCGCCCGCCGCCGGAATCAGGGAAATCGCCACCACGGCGAAATCGAACCAGTTCCAGCCCGACTTGAAGAAGTTCAGGCGATGCACGATCAGCTTGAGCAGGATCTCCACCACGAAGGCGGCGATGATGGCATGGTCGGCGAAGGTCAGGACCTGCACCACGATCTCGGGCAGCGGATAGGTCAGAAGCCCCAGGATCGCCGCGTTGATCAGGATCAGCGCCGTGATGGTGTTGCGGAAGGCCGCGCTCGCCAACAGGCGTTCAAGGGCGTTCTTGGGTTTCTCGGCCGACGCGTCGCTCATGACAGGCTCTTCTCTGGAGTGGATCGCGCTTGGTTAGCCGTGCGCCGGGACCGGCGCAACGGTTTGTCAAAGTCGTGATGGCATATTCCAAGCCATGATGGCTGTCTTCCTCCTGATGCTGCAAACCGCAGCGCCCGCTCCGACCGCCCTGCCTCCGGCGGCGGTGATCGAGAATCACGCCCGCCGCGGCGTGCTCGTCCGGCTGGACGGCGCGGCGGCGCAAAGCGTGCAAGCGTGCATCAGCGCCTGCGCCCTGAACGCCGCGTGCCAGGCCTGGACCTACCGGCCCGTGCAGACGGCGCGCGCCGCGCGCTGTGACCTGCATCCCATCGCCGGGCCCAGCCAGTATGCCCCGGGGGCCCTGACCGGCCTGTCGCCCGCCCTTGCCGCGCGGATCGAAGCGGGCGCCGAGCGCGCGCCCAGCCCGCGCGAGCGCACGATGCTGTCCGCCCCCGGTCGAGCGCCCGCTCCTGCGGCCGGGCGCAATAGCGATCTCGCGGGCGGCGGGTAAAAAAACCCGACTGAACCGCGCATTAACCATGGTGCGGCACGGTTTCTTTACTCGCATGCAAGCAATATGGCGTGCTCATTGCGGAGGCCCGGATGTCGGTTTCGTCCAAGCTGCACAAGCTGACCGAACTTGCGAAAGAAAAATCGTCTGATCGCCGCCGCGAATTGCTCCGCGAGGTGACGGACCTGTTCTTTGACGCGCCGCCGGCCGGCGACAGCGCCGCCCAGGGCCAGTTTGACGACATCCTGCAAACCCTCGCCAACGAAACCGCCCAGGACGCGCGCGCCGAGCTGGCGGACCGGTTCGCCGACGCGCCGTTCGCCCCCAAGGGCCTGATCCAGCAACTGGCCAAGGACGCCATCGAGGTCGCCGCGCCCATCCTGTCGCGCTCGTCCGTGCTGAGCGAGGAAGACCTCGTGACCATCGTGCACGAGACCGGCCAGGCGCATATCCAGGCCATCGCCAGGCGCGAAACCGTGTCCGAACGCCTCTCCCACGCCATCGTGGAGAAGGGCGATGACCACACGGTCGCAGCCCTGATCCGCAATGACGGCGCCCAGCTGTCGCGCTCCACCTTTGAAGAAGTGGCCCGCCGCGCCGAGGACAGTGAAATCCTGCAGGCGCCGATCGTCGAGCGCGCGGACGCCCCGGCCGACCTTCTGAACGACCTGATGGTGGTCGTCAGCCGCACCCTGCGCGACAAGATCACCCAGCGCTTCGACAAGCTGGAGCCGGGCGTGCTCGAGGCCGCCCTCGCCGCCTCCCAGGCCCGGCTTGAAAAGCGCATGGCCGAAGACAAGGCGCTCGTTGAAGCCCAGCGCTTCATCGCCTCCAAGCGCGTGCGCAAGGAGCTGGACGGCGCCCTTCTGGTCAGCCTGCTGCGCGAACGCAAGCCCGTGCATTGCGCGCTTGGCTTCGCCGAGCTCACCGGCGTGGATTACTACACCGCCAAGCGCGCCTTCGAGCACAAGAGCCCGGACGGCCTGGCGCTGATCTGCAAGGCGGCGGGCATCGAGAAGGCGCTGTTCGTCACGCTCGCCGTTCTGCGCAGCCAGGCGGCGGAGAACGCCTTCAATGATGCGCGCGAAATCGGCGCCATCTATGAAAAGCTCGAACCCGATCAGGCCGAACGCGCCTTGCGGTTCTGGAAGCTTCGCAAGCAGGCCGCGGCCGCCGCCTAGCGACCGTCTCCGCTTTCCCCATCGTGATTTTCGCCGCGGGCGATCTGCCGGTTCTGCTTTTCGGGATCGTCGTGGGGGATGTGCTTTTTCACTTTGGGCGGCACGAACACCTCCGCCCCGTCATCCATGTAGATGGTGGTGGACGGGAAGGCGAAGCCGGTCCCGGCCTCTTCCACGATGCGCTTGATGGCGAAGGCCAGCTCTTCCTTGATGCGCAGCCACTCGCCCCAGTTCGTGGTGGTGGTGAAGCAATACAGGAAGAAGTCGATCGAGGACGGCCCGAACTTGTCCACATGCATGAAGGTGGACACTTCAGGCGGCTTGGCGAACTCGGGATGGTTCAGCACCCAGTCCAGCACCTCGTCGCGGATATAAGCCAGCTGGTCGGTGGTGGTCTTGTACTCCACGCCGATGACCCATGAGATCCGGCGATGGGTCATGCGGGAGAAATTGGTCACCGCCTTGTCCGACAGGAAGGCGTTCGGCACATAGACCGGCCCCTTGTCGAAGCGGCGCACCAGGGTGGAGCGGAAATTGATCTGCTCGACCGTGCCTTCCACCACGCCGTCCACCTTGATCCACTCGCCCGGCACGAAGCGCTTCTCGGTGAGGATCAGGATGCCGGCGATGAGGTTCTTGAACAGGTCCTGCGCGCCAAGGCCGACCGCGACGCCCAGCAGCCCGAGACCGCCGATCACCGGCGCCACAGGGATGCCCCAGGCGCTCAGGGCGGCTGCCACGCCAATGATGACGAACAGGATTTTCAGCGCCTTGGACAGCCAGTCGATCATCACCGGGTTCAGCGCCCGGCGCAGCGGCTTGAACAGGTGCGCGACCGGGTCGACCGCGTTCCGCAAGCCCCAGAACAGCGCCACGATCACCAGCGTCTGCACCAGGCTGTCGCCGCTGATCGCGGCGTTCTCGCCCCGCAGCCCCAGAATGTTGACCGCGATATAGACGCCGATGATCACCGGGATCAGCTTGATCGGGCCGTAGAGCGCATCCAGCAGCTTGTCATCAAGCTGGGTCTCGGTCTTTTCAGTCGCCGTGCGCACCCGGTTGATGATCAGCGCGGAGAACAGCCCGCGGAACAGGAAGGCGATGACGATGACGCCCAGCGCCGCCAGACCAGCCCCCACGGACAGGCCCAGAAAGCTGGTGTCCCAGACCGTCTGGACGATATCGACAAGGTCGTTCACCGATGCCCGGACAGGCTCTGGCAATTGTTCGGCGACGGACGGCGCGGTCATCAGCTGCGTTCCTTGGTGGCGTGGAAGGTGATGTTGGGGAATTTCTCCTGGGAATAATTCACCTCCCAGGCCGATTTCGCCATGAACACCGGGTCGCCGTCGATATCCTCGGCGATCGCCGATTTGTGCCGGTCGATGAAGGCGGCGATATCCGCATCCGAACCGGTGATCCAGCGCGCCGTGTCATAGGGGCTGGCTTCAAACACCACCTCGATGCCGTATTCGTCCGCGACGCGTTGCGCCATCACATCGATCTGCAGCGCGCCCACCGCGCCAATGATGAACTCGCCGCCCAATTGCAGGCGGAAGAGCTGCGTCACGCCCTCTTCGGCGAGGGATTCGAGCGCCTTCTTGAGGTGCTTGGCCTTGAGCGGGTCTTTCAGACGCGCCCGGCGCAGCATCTCCGGCGCGAAGTTCGGAATGCCCGCCACGCGCCATTTGCCGCTTTCCGACAGGGTGTCCCCCACGCGCAGAACGCCATGGTTGGGCACGCCCATCACATCGCCCGCGAAGGCTTCGTCGGCGATCTCGCGATCGGACGCGAAGAACAGGATCGGATTGTGCACCGACAGCGTCTTGCCCGCTTCGGTCTTCAGCTTCATGCCGCGTTTGAACTGGCCCGAGCTCAGGCGCACGAAGGCCACCCGGTCGCGGTGATTGGGGTCCATGTTCGCCTGGACCTTGAAAACAAAGCCCGCGACTTCCTTGTCGCCCGGCTCCAGCGTCTCGCGGGGCCCCTTGGCGGCGGCCTGGGGCTGGGGTCCCGGCGCATGGTCGGCCAGGGCGTCCAGCAGTTCGTGCACGCCGAAGCGGCGCAGCGCAGACCCGAAATAGACCGGGCTGAGATGGCCCTCTTCAAAGCTCGCCTGATCAAACTCGGGCAGCAATTCACGCGCCATCTCGGCGCCTTCGGTGACTTCCGCGATCTCTTCGGCGCTCAGAACGCCCGCAATCCCGTCACCGTCCAGCGGCACGCGTTCTGAGCGGCTGACCTCGCTGTCATCGGGGCGCTTGTAGAGCACGAACTCGTTCGTGGTCAGATCCGCAACGCCCTTGAAGCGGTTGCCCGACCCGCACGGCCATTGCATCGGCGTGACGTCGAGCGCCAGCTTGTCCTGGATGTCATCGAGCAGTTCGGACGGCTCCATCGCCTCGCGGTCGAACTTGTTGATGAAGGTGATGATCGGGATGTCGCGCAGGCGGCACACTTCGACGAGCTTCAGGGTGCGCGGCTCCACGCCCTTGGCGGCGTCCAGCACCATGATGGCGCAGTCTGCAGCCGTCAGCGTGCGATAGGTGTCTTCGGAGAAGTCCTCGTGACCGGGCGTATCGAGCAGGTTGAAGATGAGATCGCGATACTCATACGTCATCACCGAGGCGGAGACCGAGATCCCGCGCTCGCGCTCGATCTTCATCCAGTCCGACTGGGTGCGGCGGTTCTCGCCCCGCGCGCGCACCTGGCCGGCCAGACGAATGGCGCCCGCCTCCAGAAGCAGCGTCTCGGTGAGCGTCGTCTTACCCGCGTCAGGGTGAGAGATGATGGCGTAGGTGCGCCGGCGCGCCCATTGCGCGCCGTCAGCGGCGGTGGTCATCGGCATATCCTGCAAAGTGTTCAGACCCGCGAGGTAGCCGAGCCGCCCGCCGCACGCAAGCGCTAGGGCTTCAGGCCTGCATCCGCGCCGGCGCCTGGGACCAGACCGCCATGTTCGCCGTATGCCCGGACAGGCGTCCATCCGCTTGCAGGTCCATGAGCTGTTTCATGGTCACAAGCGACACGGAGGCGAGGCGCACCTGCACCTCCGCCGAGCTCTTGGCGGTCTGCGGCGCCACGGCCAGCAGCGCATTGGCTTCGTTGGTCTTGAGCGCCACCAGCGCAGACAGGAAGATTCCGCTCTCCGGATCTGACTTGGCGAGCGCCGGACGCTCCCAGACCCATTCACGAACCATCTTGATCACCTGGCCGATGCGCAGGCCGCGCAGGGCGATGGGGTTGATCCCCAAGGCTTCCCCCCGCTCGCGCGCCGTCTCCGCGACGTCACCCAGATCGTAAAGAGCATCGTTGAACAAAAACAGCATGTTGAATGTAACCCGTCGGCGTTTTCCCAACCCGTGGCTCATCCTAACCCAGCGATCTTAAGAATTATCAATCGCCTCGTTAAGGAAGTGTCGACCATGCGGGTCGTCCACCTCCACCAGCCAGAGATCGGGATCATCCTCGATCCGCCGACGGGCATAGCCCTCCGCGTCCTGTTCCGGCACGGGATCAGGGCCCAGCGGGGTCATCCACACCCGCTCCCCCTGCATGTTGCGCATCGGCGCATAGAGCTGGGCCATGCGTTCGGGCAGCAGGGTTTTCAACAGGATGACGCCTGCATCCGGGTCGCCCTTATGCGCCACATACACGCTGGCGCCGGCGCTTTCGGCCCGCCACCGCAAGGCATCCACCCAAAATCGCGCTCTGAGATCGGTCATCGTCATTTCACTTGATGGCAAAGCAATTGCTTAATAGTTTGTTAATTGAGGGGAGCGTGCCATGCTGACACAAAATCGTTCATTCGGCCTTATTCTTATGGGCCTGATGTCTCTTGTCGTGCTGACGACGCAGGCGCAGGCGCAGGACCAGAGGGCTGCGCGCTCTGAAGAAGTCCTGCTGACCGAGCTGACCCACGATGCGAGCGATCTGCGGCTGGACGCGGATCATCGCGAAATCCGCATCCCCTTCACCATCGCGCCCAGCGCCGATCCGCAAGCGATCGAGCTGCTGATGAACGCCATTCCCGACAGCGCGCACTCGGATGGCCGCATCGAGGCGTTTGTGAACCGCTCGCGCGCCGTGGTCCTGCAACCGCGCGCCGAACCCTTCGAGGCGCGCTTCTCGCTCTATTCCGATGATCTGCGCGCTGGCGACAACACGCTGATCCTGCGCCTTGTCGATCCGGGCGAAGACGGCTGGACGATCAGCGCCCAGGCCAGCCGCCTGCGCATCGCCGCCGCGCCGCCCCATGGCTATTCGGGCCTGTCTGAAGTGGAAGCGGCGCTGAACGCCGACTTCGCCGCCCCGCGCCGGGTGCATATCGATGCGCGCGAAGCGGGCGAGGACGAGCTCGCCGTCGCCGCGCTCATCGCCCAGGGCCTGGCCCTGCGCATGGGCGAGGCGCCGATCCTCGTCAGCGACGCCGAAGTCGCCGAAATGGTCGTCACCGCCCATGTGCGCGGCGCCGGCGCCCCTGCGATCGATCTCACCGGTCCGTCCGAGGTGCGCCTGTCCGCCGCCTCGCCCGCCGCCCTGATTGCTTCGGCGCGCCTGTTCGCCGCCCGCTCCATGCAGGCGCACACGGTCCGCTTTGACATGGCCGCAGCGCTCAACGCGCCGCGACTGGTCCGCACGCCGCCGGCCTCCACCGGCGACACGCACGCCCTCGCCGGTCTCGCCAGCATGGGCGCGCCCTTCGGTCTGGATCAGGGCGGTCGCGCCGCCGTGGTCATCGCAGGCGAGGATGAAGACCAGCGCAACGCCGCCCTGTCGGTGATCGCCCGCGCCGGTCTGGCGTCGGGTTCGGCCTGGCTCTACGCCTGGTTCGGCGATGACATCAACGCTGCGCCCGAACGCTATGACCTGATGGTGCTGGGACCGCAGGAAGCGCTCGACCCGCGCCTTCTGGCCGCCGCGCCTGTGGAAGTGCGTGCTGCGGCGAACGCCGCCGCCAATCGCGCCCCCCAACGCCGACGCTATTACGGCTCGACCGCCTACGCCGCCGACCCCACCGAACGCGATGCGCGCATTACTGGCGTCGCCGCCCTGTTCGACACGCCCGAAGGCCGTCAGGTGGCCCTGTTCACCGCGCCTGACGGCGCAGACTTCGCCCGCGCCGCCAAACGTCTGGCGCGTTCGGAGCTGTGGAGCGAGCTGGATGGCCGCGCGGCGCTCTGGGATGCGGCGAACGTCACCCATTTCGGCCCCTCCTCCGCCCCGCGCTTCTCGGCGGAATGGATCAGCGGCCAGTTGCGCGCCCATGACGAATGGTTTGCGCTGGGCGCCTTCTCGCTGGCGGTGCTTCTGCTGCTCGGCAGCATCAATGTAAACCGGACGTCAAGACGCCGCGCCTAGACTGGAGGGCATGTGGACTTCCGCGCTCGCCCTTCTGACCGCCCAGGCCGTCTTTGACGCCGACGCCTCCTTTGACGCCTATGAGCTGCGTCTGGAGGCCCGGTCGGCCGATAATGCGTGTTCCGTCTTCACCGCCGTCGAGCGGGCGCTTCTGGACGCCGCCATCAAGCGCTCGCGTGATGATGCGGTGATGCAGGGCGCAAGCCCGGGCCAGCTCGACGGGTTCGAGCAACGCCAGGACGACGCCTTCTCCATCGCCTGCCGCGAGGCCTTTGATCTGCCCGGCGTCACGCTGCACCGGCAGGAAACTCTGCGCCTGAGCGGCTTTGATCAGGCGCGCTTTGAAGGTCGCGCCCAGGGCTGGACGGCCCAGCGCGGCGGGTTGTCCGACGAGTTCGCCCAATGGCGCATCGTGCAGAGCCTGCGCCAGGGCGCGGCCAATTTCGGGATCTTCCAGCAGGGGGACGAAACCGCATTGGCGCTCAGCCTGCGCACCGCCCTGCGCCCGGCCTACGCCGTCGCCTATGTGCGGGATGTGGAGCGCGCGCCCGAGCCCGTGGACCTGACCGCCGGCGGCTTGCTGCCCCCGCCGGACGAGGATCCGGTCAGCGCCTGGGGCGCCCCGTCAGACCGGCTGGAGCGGGTGTTCGCCACCGAAACCCTGAGCCGTCAGCGCGCCGGGGAGCTGGCGCCGGCCAGCGGACAGCCCGCCGTGGGCTTCATTTTTCCGCAGGCGCTGACCGAAGAGCTGGCCAATCTGTCGCCCCGCGAAGGCGCGCGCATCGATCTGTATGACGGCACGGGCGCGGTGATTGATCGCTATTGGGTGGAAGTGGGCGCGTTCGACGCCGCCCTCGCCTTCATGCGGCTGCCGACCATGGCGCCGCAAAGCACGGCAACAGCGTCGAACTGATCCGGTATCGAGACACAGACGAGCGGCGCCAGGCTTACGCCGCGCCGTCTTTCGCCTGGATGATCACCTCGCCCGCCTGCTGGGCGGCGGCGATGCGCTGATGCACTTCGAGCGGCGCAAAATCGGTGACGGTGCTTTTCGCCTCTCCCATCACCGGCAGGCGCACGGTGACCGTGGTGCCCTGACCGCGGGCGCTCTGAACCTTGACGGTCCCGGACTGCATCTCGGCCAGAGCCTGCACCAGCGACAGGCCCAGCCCCGTGCCGCGTTCAGAGGTTTCCTTGCCCGAGCGGGTCTGGTGATAGGGCTTGCCCAGATCGGCGAGTTCATCCTCGCCAATGCCGACGCCGCTATCGCCCACCGCCAAAACGAGCTCCGCCCCGTCCTGACGCGCCATCACCACGACCGCGCCGCCTTCGGGCGTGAACTTCACGGCGTTCGACAGAAGGTTCAGAAGGATCTGGCGCATCGCCTTGCGGTCGGCCTTCACCGGCAGATCCGCATCGCCCGGCTCGCAATAGAGCGCAATGCCGCGATCCTTGGCGCGCGGGCTGATCATCTTGGCGCAGATCGACACCACGTCGCGGGCGTCGAACTCTTCCGGCGTCAGCTCGTACTTGTCCGCCTCGATCTTGGACATGTCGAGCACGTCCCCGATCAGCTCCAGAAGATGCTCGCCGCTTTCATGGATCAGATCGCCGTATTCGGCGTAGCGCGCGGGCAGCGGGCCGAACAGGCGCTGCTTGATGATGTCGGAGAAGCCGATAATCGCGTTGAGCGGGGTGCGCAGCTCATGGCTGACCGCCGCCAGGAATTCGGACTTGGACTGGCTGGCCGCCAGCGCCGCATCGCGCTCGGCCTCGAGATGAGCGATCGCCTCGGGCGTCGCCGCACCGGCGAGGCTTTCCGCTCCGCGCGGTTCCTCGAGACTCAGCACAAAGCCGGTTTCCGTAGCCTGGGCGTGCGCATCCAGCGCCTGACGCGCGCCGCGGCGGCTGCGCACCGGAAAGCTGAAGGCGCTGTCAGCCAGAGCGCCGTCCGACAGGGCGGAGCGAAGCCCGGCCTCGATTTCGACCCGTCCCGCATCATCAAAGGCCAGCCCCGTGACGTCGAGCCCGTTCATGTCCCGCGGCGCGCCCGGCGCGAAACCGCGCATGCGATGGGAAACCGCTGCGATCCGCCCCTTGCGATCAAGCGTCATCAGAGCGGTCGGCGCATGCTCGAACCCGTGCGCCGCCGGCGCCAGGGCCCGGATTTCGGCGCGGGCGCGGTCCAGAGCGCCCAGAAGCTGGACCCGGGCGCAAAAGCCCGACACGGCGAAGAAGATGGCGAGAGCCAGCCCCGTGACCGGGCTGGCGACGAGGCTTGCAGAGCCCGCGCTCAACGGCGCCCAGGCGCTGGCGATGGCGATCATCAGGAAAGCCAGCGTGTTCATGGTGGCGCTCAGACGCACATCCTTGCGCAAGCCCGCAGCCGAAAGCGCCGCCGGCCCGGTCAGGAAGGCCAGCGCGGCCGGAGACAGGGCCGAGCCCAGCGCCAGAGCCGCGGCGAAGCCGGGCAGCGTCCAGGCCAGGGCCAGCACGAACCGCACGCTGTCGCGGTGAGAGGTGCGATGACCGCCCAGCAGAAGCCCGAGCAGACCCGGCGCGGCGGCCAGACCCAGAACGCCCAGATCGCCTTGCGACAGAGGCGTTTGCGCCTTCACGCCCACAAGCACGACCAGAGCCAGCCAGCCGCCATGAATCAGGCGCGCCGCCTGTTGATCCATGAAGCGTTCGAGGTGGGCGAAGGCAGGGCGCATCGATGCGAATCTCGACTCACAAATGAGAATAGAACCGCACGCTCGTCTGGGCCCGTTAACAATTACTGAATTCGCGCCAAACACCGTCATCCCCCTTGGCGCGGACCGCGCTCTAGGTCATGATCAAAACAGGTTTTTCTCCTTGGATGACGAGATCATGATTTTTGCCGCCATCAGCGTCGCCTTGATGTCCGCCGCAAGCCAGTCCGCCGCCCAGGAGCCGCCTGCCGCGCCGGTGCTCAGCCTGCCGGCGCCCGATCAGGGCGCATCCCTGCCCGACACGACCGAGCCCGAAGTCCTGCAGAACGCCCAGACCTATGCCGCATACCGGTCGGATGTGACGCTGGCGGGGGAGCGTGAATTGCTGTCCGGCGCCGATCTCGACGCCACCATGGACGCGCTGTCGCAATATTATGACGGCGATCGCCTTGTGAACGCCCAGATCGCCTATGCGGCGCTCGTGGCCGCGCGCAATCCCGAATTCATCGACGCCGTCCGCGCCGTGGCCGATTACTATGGCACCGAGACCGCCGCCGCCGCCCTCACCCATGATCCCATGTATGTCACCGGCTTCATGGGCGCGGATACGGCGGGCCAGACCGTCGCCGTCGCCATTGACGGCGATGTGACCGACATACGCGAGGTCGGCGCGCGCTATCGCCAGGCCGCCTATGACCTGCAGCACGAACGCTGGGCCCAGCAGCGCGCCCGCGATCGCCAGGAACGCCTCTCTTCGCTGGAGAGCGCCTCCGAGCGCCTGGACGTCCAGTTCCGCGCCCCTGAGACTCCCGCCGCAGCGCCCATGGGCGCCAGCGCCACCCTCTTCGCCCAGCCCGAAGTCGTGGACCTCAACCTGCCCGACCTCAGCGTCGAGGTGGGCCAGAGCCAGCTTCAGCCCGATGAGCGGCGCGTGGGCCGCATGCTGTCGCTCGCCGCGCTCGACGCGATCGAGGACGGGGACATGACCTATATGGACCGCCTGCTGGATGATCCGGCGGTGGAGCGCTGCATGGCCTGGGTGCGGCTGGACCTCGCCCAGTGCGTGGCGGCGGGCCATTTCAAGTATGAGGACAGCTTCTGCATCGCCGAGCACGCCCTCAATGACGTGGCGGACTGCCTGACCGCGACGCGGGCGCCGACAGAAGCTGTCTCAAATTGAGACACTTTAACCGGTAAGGTAATTTCAAATTAAGGGTAAGTGTTCAGCGTTAACACACACTTTACCCTTAATTCCACATCTGCTGGTATTTCCGGGAACAGTTTTCTAGCCTCAGAATTGCTTCAAGACCTGAAGTGAGTTGAAAAGAGGCTGGCATGCTCCGCAACGTGCTACGCGCCATTTTCTGGACCGCCGTGACGGCGGCTTTCGTCCCCGCCGGCTTCAGCGCCGCGCCGGACGGAGCGTTTGCGCGTGAGACGCGTCAGCTGGTTCTGGCCACGGATGCGCTGTCCGCCTCTCAGGACCTGACCCGGCAGGCCGGACATCAGACCCGCAATTTCTGTAACGACCAGGCTGAAGCCTGCGCCGTGGGTCAGCAACTGGCCAGCTTCTCTTCGATTGTGGCTGGCGTCGTCGGCGACCGCGCCCAGCAATGGGCCGCTGATCAGGCCCGGACCGGTTCGCATGATCCGCTCGCCCTGCCCGAGGGCGCGCCCGCACAGTCGCTGGATGCGCTGCTGGCGGATGTGGCCCGCGAGACCGGCGATCTGAACTAGACCCGCCCCCGGGTCTTGCCCCGTCCCGCTCCGCGCTTTACCTCAGCGCGCATGAGTGATCTCAACACCGATATCGACAATCTCGTGGACGAGTTCGACTTCCTGGGCGACTGGGAAGAACGCTATCGCTATCTCATCGAGATGGGCCAGGCCCTGCCCGGCCTCGACGCCAGCGAGCGCAATGACGACACCCGCGTGCAGGGCTGCGTCAGCCAGGTCTGGCTGGTCATGGATGAAGGTCAGGACCGGGCGCTGGTCCTGCGCGGGGATTCCGACGCCCACATCGTCAAGGGGCTCGTGGCGCTGCTGAACCGGCTCTATGACGGTCGCACGCCACAAGAGGCGCTCTCCATTGATCCCAAGGACGTTCTGGGACGGATCGGCCTCGCCGAACATCTCTCCCCGCAACGCTCCAACGGGCTCGCCTCGATGATCAAACGCATCCGGGCGGAAGCGGAAGCGCGGGTCTAGGCCGGGTGCGGCAGGCTGAGCTGCCAGGACAGGCCGAACGGGTCGAGCAGCCAGCCATAGCGGGCGCTGAATCCGTAATCGCCGACCGGCATCAGGATCTGCCCCTCCCTTGAAAGCTGTTCAAAGGCCGCATCCAGCGCTTCGGCGCTGTCGCACTCCACATAAAGCGACGTGGACGGCGTGAACTTGAAATCATGGATGGGCGGGCTGTTGTAGATGATCAGCTCATGCCCGGCGAAGCGGGCCGAAGCGAGCTTGATCGCCCCCTCCGGCAAGGCTTCGCCCGCGCCATACCGGTCCTGGACCTCCACCTCGAACGCCGGGAAGACCGAGCGGTAGAGCGCCAGCGCCTCATCCGCATCCCCCTGAAACATCACATGCGTCCTGACCTGCATGGTGTCCTCCCCTGCGCCGGGTGATTGCGGTCGCCCCTTCAACGCCCGAACGGGTTCGCTGTGGCGCGCACCGGCTTCAGCCGATAATGAACCGCCAACCGGTCGAGCGCCAGCCTTAGCGCCTGGGCGCCCGAGCGGGACGGCCAGTTGAGGCGGTGTTCGGCGTCGGTCATGGCGCTTTGACGCAAGAGGATTTCCACCAGCCAGTGATCAAGGCCCGGCCCGACGGCGGCCAGCGCCTCCATCACCCGCTCCTGCGCCTTCATCCGCCGCAAGGGCGCGTCGGCGCGGTCAAGCGGGGCCGAGCGCCCGCCCCCGCCCGGAATCCCGCTCCAGTCCTGCGTGACGCGGCTTGCAAGGCTCGACAGCTCATAATCGCGCATCAGGCTGTCCGCCGCGCTGAGATGGGCCGGCTCCAGCAGCGGCGGCTGGCCGTTGCGCGACCGGGCATAGCGCGCCAGCGGGCCGTCACAGGTGTTCGGGTTGACCATGTGCATGCTGACGCCGCCCGCCGGATCGGGCGCCAATCGCCGTTCCGTGCTGAGCGCCGGGCGACGCTCTGGCGCGTCAGACACCACCTGCTGGCGTCCCTGATCGCTCAGGCCATGGACGCCCTCGCCCGTCTCGACCAGCCAGCCCTCTCTTACCGCCGCTTCAAAGGCGGCGCGCTCAAGCCGGGCCAGCGGCCGGCGACGACGATCCCCGTGGGCGTAGACGCCATATCCCGAACGCCCGCCCGCCAGCGGCGCCAGCACGGCCCCGCGCCGCGCGAGACGCCGCATCCAGCCTGGCGCCGGGGTCATTGGGTCATCCGGAAGGGGATGAGATCGGGCCCGGGCGCGCTGCGCAGACAGGCTTCGAGATCCTCCATCGCCGCATCAAAGGCGGGGTCGTCCCTTGCATCCTCGATCCGGTGACAGGCATGGGCCGCCGTCGAGCGGTCCCGGCCAAAGGCGTCCGCCACCCGGTTCAGGCTCAGCTCGAACGCCACATGGGTCAGATAGATGGCCGCCTGACGCGCGAGGGCGGCGCGCGCCCGCCCCCGGGTCGGCGTGTTGATCTCTTCCACCGGAACGCCAAAGGCGTAGGCGGCGGCCTGTTGCGCCAGGCGCGCACGCGCCTGGTCCAGGACAAGCGTATTGGTACGCATCGGGTTATCCCCTCCCTTCTCGATCCACGGACAAAGTATAGGATCGCGATGAAGGCTGAGGATAACATTCCTATTGCGCGCGCGTGAATTCCCTTATTAGGCTAATTGACGCTGAGCGCGTTCAATGCCCTAGACGGGGGAAAAGTATGCTACCAGAACCACGCCTGCGAGCATGATCGCCGTCCACAGGGCCATCATGCCGGAAGGAAATTCCTTGGACAGCGCGCCCGCCGGGCTGAACAGGTTGAACAGCCGCAGCCGGACAAAGCTGATGAACGCGCCCAGAACCTTGCCGATGGCGTCAAACAGGAGCTGCCCCATGGCCGCGCCCCAACGCGCGCTGGCGTCGCCAAAGCGGCGATAGAGCCAGTCCGCATCCAGGATGGTGCGATCGGATTTCAGCGGGAACAGCTTGAAGTACAGCGCCAGCCCGAAGACGAGCATGGTCCCCAGCAGCAGCTGGCTCTGCCCGTAAACGCTCGCGAGCTTGTAGGGCTTGTAGTCCATATCAAACGGCAGGATGCCGTAGAGCGCGGGATAGTTCACCCCGAGGAAGACGCACAGGAAGGCGGCGAGCGCCATTCCCAGATGCATGGTCTGGGGCGCTTCCTTCACGCGGAGGCCGCGGTCCTTGCCGAAGAAGGCGAACCAGACGACTTTCAGCGCACTGATCTCCATCACGCCGGCAGACGCATAGACCAGCAGCGTATAGGCGAGATCATGATGCTCGTGATGCGCCGCGGACAGGATCAGCGTCTTCGCGACGAACCCTGAGAACAGGGGCGCGCCCATCACCGACAGGGCGCCGATGATGGCGAAGAGCGTGGTGATCGGCATGGACTTGTACAGCCCGCCGAGCTCGGTGGCCTTCACTGTGCCCGTGCGCAGCAGCACCGCGCCCAGCACCATGAACATCAGCGCCATGTAGATCACGCCGGCGAAGGCGTTCGCCGCCGCGCCATTGACCCCCAGATGCCCGCCGACGCCAATGGCGACGACCATGAAGCCCAGCTGGTTGATCAGCGCATAGGCCAGGGTCTGGCGCAGATCATTGGAGGTGATGACGTAGAAGACCGGGAAGATCGCCATGACGAGGCCGATGACGATCAGCGCATCCTCGCCCGCAAAGCCCCGCGCCAGCGCATAGATGGCGAGCTTGGTGGTGAAGGCGGACAGGACGACCGAGCCCACGCCCGTCGCCTTGGGATAGGCGTCCGGGATCCACATGTGCAAGAGCGGGAAGCCCGCTTTCAGGCCGAAGGCGAGCATGAGGATGATCCCGGCCCAGCTGCCCGTCCCGATGGCGTCGAACGCCCAGGAGCCGGTCTGGCTGGCCCACATGGCCGCCCCGCCCAGCAGCATGACGCCGGAGAGAACCTGGATCGCCAGATAGCGCAGGCCTGCGCGTTGGGCTTCGGGCGTGCCGACCGCAAAGATCAGCGGCGCTGAAGCGAGCGCCGTCAGCTCCCAGAAGAAGAACAGGGTCAGCATGTCGCCCGCGAACACCGCGCCGACCGCGGAGCCGGCATAGATCAGCGCGGCGCCGTCGGTCATGCGGTTGCGCTCATGCAGGGCGTAGACCGCGTTGATGAAGCTGATGAGGATGAAGACCAGAGCCCAGACCCGCGACAGGCCGTCGAGACGGAAGGTCTCCAGCACCACGGGCCCCAGATCGAGCACGCCATAGACGCCGGTTTCACCGGTGGCGAACCAGGCCGCCAGCGCCCCGATCGGGCCCAGCATCATCAGCGCCTTGCGCAGTTCAGAGCGCGGCGACGCCCAGGCCAGAAGGCCCGCGGCGATCAGGAACCAGGCCGGCGAAACGCCGTTCAGAATGGACACGGCGTCAGTCATCCTGGCCCTCCGTCACATCGCCCGCAGCGCGGGAATAGAAATCGCCCGGACGGCTGATCAGCCAGACCAGCCCCCAGCCGAGCAGGATGGCGACCGCCGCGGCCGCCAGCGGCAGCAGCTCATAGGCGCCATAGACTTCGGGGTATTTGGACAGGCCACCATCAGACAGCACGGTTTCCAGCGCAAAGCCTCCGACCACCAGAACGGCGATCACAATGAGGGCGATCAGGCCCGCGCGCGGGCTGCTCAGCCCGCTGAGCGGACGCGCCAGCGGATGCATGCCGGCTTTGGAGTCACGGGGCGCGGTCATGGCGTCATCTCCGTGGTGAAGACAGGCGACAGGAAGTCGATCAGCGGACCGATGGCGAAGAACAGCGCCACCGTGCCCAGAGCCGTGATCAGCGGTGCGATCCAGGCGAGCGCCGGCGGCTGGCCGGGCCGCATCGGGCTCGGTTCAGGCTTGGGCTTGAAGAAGCCGCGGATCACGATGGGCAGGAGATAGCCGATATTCAGCAGGGTCGAGCCGATCAGCATGACGATCAGCCAGGGCTGCCCGCCGGACGCCGCGCCCTCCATCAGGAAGACTTTCGGCCAGACCCCGCCAAAGGGCGGCACGCCAATGATCGACAGGGCGCCGATCAGGAAGGCGGCGAACGTCACCGGCATGTAATGGCCAAGGCCATTGAGCTGGGAGATCTCGGACTTCTTGGCGCCGGTATAGATGCCGCCCGCCGTCATGAAGAGGGTGATCTTGCCATAGGCATGCATGACGATCTGAAGCGCGGCGCCCAGAAGCGCCAGCGGGCTCGCCACCATGGCGCCCAGCGTGATGTAGCTCAGCTGGGAGACGGTGGAATAGGCGAGCCGGGCCTTGAGATTGTCCTTGGTGAAGGCGAAGACCGAGGCGAGCACGATGGAGCCGCCCGCCACCCAGGCCAGCACATCCGCAGCCGGCAGGGTCTGCATGTAATCTGCGCCGAAGATGTAGACCACGACCTTCAGGATCGAGAACACCCCCGCCTTCACAACCGCCACGGCGTGCAGGAGGGCCGAGACAGGCGTGGGCGCGACCATGGCGTTGGGCAGCCAGGGATGCACCGGCATCAGGGCCGCCTTGCCGATCCCGAAGGCGAACAGCACCAAAAGGACAGACCCCGCAACCGGGCCGACGCCCGACATGACGCCGCCGACCGTGAAGTCGGTGGTGCCGGTCAGCGCGTAGACTGCGAACACGCCCGGCAGGAACAGGCCGATGGAGGTCGCCAGAAGAATGCCCAGATAGATCGAGGCGCCGCGCTTGGCCTTGGCGTCGCCCTTGTGCGCCACCAGCGGATAGGTCGCCAGAGACAGCGCTTCATAGAAGAAGAACAGGGTCAGCAGATTTCCGGACAGCGCGATGCCCATCGCCGCGGCGATGGAGATCGTGAAGCAGAAATAGAAGCGGGTCTGATCCTTCTCGTTGTTTCCGCGCATATAGGCGATGGAATACAGCGAGTTGATAATCCACAGACCGCTCGCCACCATGGCGAACATGGCCCCTAAGGGCTCGAGCTTGAATTTCAGCTCCAGCCCCGGCGCCAGGGTGGCCAGCACCAGCTCGGGCCGCCCCGAGGAGGCTTCCACCAGATAGGCCACCACGATCGCCAGCGCGATGGCGGTGATGAGGGTGACGGCTTCGCGAAGATTGGGCTTGGCGCCCAGCGCCAGCACCCCGGCGCCGCCAATGAGCGGCAGGATCAGGGCGAGCGCGAGGGCCAGTTCAGGGGTCCAGCTCACGGCGCGACTCCGGCGTTGAAGGCTGCGGCGGCGGCCGTCTCAGCCATGTTCACGATCGGCTCGGCATAGACGCCGAACACCAGGTTCATCAGGGCGAGGACCAGAAGCGGGCCCAGGATCATGTAGGGCACGCGCTGCACCGAGCGGCTGGCGCCGTCCGGTCGCGGGGCGACCCACAGATTGACCAGCACGCGGTAGCAATAGAACACCGCCAGCACCGAGCTGATCAGGATGGCGACCACCGCGAAGGCCCAGCCTTTCTGGAGCGCCGCCTGAATGAGATAGAATTTCGACACGAAGCCCACCGTGAACGGCACGCCGATCAGCGACAGCGCGCCCAGAGTGAAGGCGGCCGAGGTGACCGGCAGGGCCTGGCCCAGCCCCTTGAAGTTCTCGATCCGGCGCACGCCATAGCTGATCGCGAACGCGCCCAGCGCCATGAACAGGGCGCCCTTCATCATGGCGTGATTGATCAGGTGCAGTACGCCCGCCGCGACACCGGCCTGTGTGCCGATGCCCAGGCCGAGCATCATGTAGCCCACCTGCGCCACCGACGAATACGCCAGGAGGCGACGCACATCGCTCTGGAACAGGGCCTGAGCCGAGGCGATGATCATGCCCGCAATCGCGAGCGGCGTGATCACATAGGTGAAGCTGTTCAGCACAAAGCCGTTCTCGACCGAGAACACGTCAAAGCTGAAGCGGATGATCCCGTAGAACGCCACCTTGGTGGCCGTGGCGGCCAGGAAGGTGGTCACAAAGCTCGGGGCATAGGCGTAGGCGCCCGGCAGCCACAGATGCAGCGGAAACAGCGCGGCCTTGAGGCCCAGGCCAACCAGGATGAAGGCGAAGCCGATCTCCACAACCCGGTTGCCATGCAGCTCGGACAGGCGCGCGGCGAGGTCGGCCATGTTGAGCGTGCCGGTCGCCATGTAGAGGAAGCCCACGCCGATGACGAAGAAGGTCGCCCCGATCGTGCCCATGACGAGATAGTTGAACGAGCTTGTCAGCGCGCGACGGTCCTGCCCCGCCCCCATGGCGATCAGCGCATAGGTGGGAATGGATGAAATCTCGAGGAAGACGAAGAGGTTGAACGCGTCGCCCGTGGTCGCCACGCCCGCAAGGCCGGCGAAGACCACCAGAAAGGCGGAATAGAAGAGCGAGCGCTTGTCCTTGTCGATCTCGTCCTCGACGCTGGGCAGTGCGAACAGCAGGGCCAGCACGGCGCTGGCGGTCAGCAGCAGCAACAGGGCGGCGTTGAGTCCGTCCACGCGGAACTCGATGCCCACCGGCGGCTCCCAATTGCCCAGCGCATAGCTGATGCCGGGCGCGTCGCCGCGTGTAGCGAGGAAGAGTTCAATCGCGAACAGGAACGCCGCCACGGAGCCGGCCATCGCCAGCCCCCAGGCCGTCCGGCCGGATTTCAGGGCTGCGGCCGGGGCCGACAGGATGAGCGGGATCGCCACCAGCAAGACCGGGGCATGGGCCGCGAGCGCGGCCGGGAGGAATTGACCAACCGTCACGGCTTAAACGCCCTTTTCCAGTTCCAGGGAATAATCGGCCTCGGCCAGCGTATCGTCTTCGATCGAGCCGTAGGCTTCACGGATGCGGACCACCAGCGCCAACCCGACAGACAGGGTCGCCACGCCGACCACAATGGCGGTCAGGATCAGCACATGGGGCAGCGGGTTGGAGTAGATCGCGTTGGGATCAAGCTTGTCATACGCCATCTCCTTGTAATCGAAGATGGGCGGCGCGCCGCCGAAGACCTTGCTCATGCTGATATAGAGCAGGAAGACCGAGGTCTGGAAAATAGACAGGCCCACCAGTCGCTTGACGAGATTGCCCGTCGCGATCACCGCATAAAGGCCGACCATCATGAGAATGATGATGACCGCGTAGTTGAACCGTTCTGCAAGCACCTCAACCATGGCCTACCAGTCCTCGTCAGAAATTTCAGGGGTCCGGCCGGCGAAGGCGTAGAAGATCGCGATCATCACGCAGGTCACGGTGGTCAGAACCCCGATCTCCACGGCGATGATGCCGATATGCTGGCCGGTCCCGTGGGAGACATCCGGATGCAGGACGGCGTATTCCAGGAACTTGCCGCCCATCATCAGGGAGACGAAGCCGACGCTGGCGTAGATGAAGCCGCCCAGCGCCATGCCCACGCGCGCCCAATAGGGCGGGAAGACCTTGCGGGCCTCGTCCAGGCCGAAGATCAGCGCGTACAGGATGATGGCCGAGGCCAGCACGACGCCGGCCTGGAAGCCGCCGCCCGGCGAATACTCGCCATGGAAGTGCACGTAGAACCCGTACACGATGATGAGCGGGATCAGGACCTTGGACACGACCCGCAGGATGACGTGAGGGGACATCATGACCTAGTCCTCCTTGCGCTTGGAGCCGCCCAGACCGATCAGCAGGGCGACGCCCAGACCGGCGGCGAAGACCACGAAGACCTCGCCCATGGTGTCAAAGCCCCGATAGCTGGCCAGCACCGCGGTGACGACGTTGGGGATGTGAATCTGCTCGGCGGTCAGGTCGACATACTCCATGCCGACGCCCGTATTGGCGGCGCTGGCGGCGTCGCCGTAGATCGGCATGTCGCCGAGCGCATAGAACAGCGCCACGCCCGCCGCGATGGTCACCACCGCCGCCGCGGCGTGACGGGTCAGCGAGGTCTTGTCGGCCTCACGCGAGGTCAGCAGCATCGCGCCCAGAAGCAGCACCGTGGAGATGCCCGCGCCCACCGCCGCTTCGGTGAAGCCCACATCGACGGCGTCGAGCGAGACGAACCAGGCGGCGGAAATCAGCGAATAGGCGCCGGTCAGCATCACCACGGCGAAGAGATTGCGCAGGCGGATGACCGCGATGCCGATGCACAGCAGCATCGCCATGAAGATGTAGTCGAAATACTGGGTGATGTCAGACGCGCTCATGCCGCCCCTCCATCGTCAGAACCGGCATGAGGGCGATAGCGGGTCAGAAGCGGCTTCAGGCCCGACTTGTAGGCGGCGTTCGCCACGGCGTGGGTGGCGGTGGGGCTCGTCAGAAAGACGAAGACGCCCAGCAGCGCCAGCTTCACCGTGATCAGGGACAGCCCGCCCTGGATCATCAGGCCGATGACGATCATTTCCGCGCCCAGCGTGTCCGTCACGCCAGCCGCATGCATGCGCGTGTAGAAATCGGGCAGGCGAATGACGCCGATCGCCCCCGCCAGCACGAACACCGCGCCGGTGATCACAAAGCCCGCCGAGACGATGTCGAGAGCGAGGTCTATCCAGAATCCGTAATCCATCAGTCGTCATCCTCCCCGTCGAGGGCGCGGCGCAGGGCCATTTGCGACAGGGCCACATCCAGCGAGCGATAGCGGAAGAATTTCAGGATCGCGATGGTGGCGATGAAGTTGATCAGCGCATACAGGAGCGCAATGTCGAGGCCGTCGCCCCGGCCCACCATTAGCGAGAACACCGCCAGGAACAGCACCGTCTTGGTGCCGAAGGAGTTCACCGCGAGCACGCGGTCATAGAGCGTCGGGCCGATGAACAGGCGGCTGATCATCAGCACCATGGACACGGCCAGGACAATGGCGATGCCGAAATCGAGAATGGGTGTGATCATGATCAGGCCTCTCCCCGCGGCTTCTCGAGCGCTTTTTTGCCCTCGACCGCCTCGATGGAGCGACGCTCCATGTCGCGGAAGGCGTCCTGGTCGGCGAACTCCTCGGTCAGCGCGTGCACCAGAAAGCCCGTCTCCTCCACCTCGACCGTCACGGTGCCCGGCGTCAGGGTGATGGAGTTGGCGTAGGTGGTGCGCGCCATGTCGGATTTCGCGGTGACCGCGACGCGCGTCATGACCGGCTTGATGTTGAGATCGGGCGCCATGGCGATGCGCACCACGGCGATATTGGCCTTGAAGATCTCGGCGCCCAGCCAGCCCCAGTATTTGAGGTATTGCGGCAAGCGGGCGAAGGGGACGGATTCACCATCCAGAAGCCCCATCCGGGCCGTCGCCACGAGCGCGACGATGACGGCGAACACGCCGAAGCCCACCAGAAGCGGTTTGAACCAATACCCCGACAAGAGCAGCCAGAGCACGGCCAGAACGAGTGCGAGCAAGACGCCGTAGAACAGCCTTGAGGCCACCGATCACCCTCCCTTTGCGCCGCACACGGGGCGGCGTTGCTGGGGCGTTCTAGACCACCCCGAACAGCGTTTTCCAGTGAAACCGGACATTAACGCTGGAGTTTCTTCAGAAGCGTTCGCCGCGAACGACCTCGACGTCATGAGCGTAGATGATGCCCGGATAGCGCGCGAAGAAGGGCTCTGCGAGTTCGAACACCTTCTCGGCGGTCTCCGGCTTCATCACCGAGAGCACCACCTTCATTTCGGTGGCGTCCAGCACGTCCTCGCGGGTCCAGTCCCCGCCCAGGCCGCTGCCCTCGCGTCCTTCAAGCACGGTGAAGCCGGTCACGCCGCACTGGCGGAACAGATCGATCAACCGCTTGAGATGGGGCGTCTCGACAATGGCGATGAGTTTCTTGCGAACGGTGCGCGCCATGGGTCAGCCTCCGATGATGGCGCGGGCCACCGCTGTGTACAGCGGGATGCCGATCGCCAGGTTGAACGGGAAGGTAATGGCCAGGGACAGGGTCAGATAGACCGACGGATCCGCCTCCGGCAGGGCGATGCGCATGGCCGCGGGCACCGCGATGTAACTGGCCGAAGCGCCCAGGATCATCAGCGCCGCCGCATCTCCGGCGCCCATGCCGGCGAGCAGGGCCAGGCCGAGCGCCGCCGTGGCGCCGATGGGCGGCATGATCACGCCGAACAGCGCGCCGGGCACGCCAAGCTTGCGCGCGCCCGACAGACGCCGCGCCGCCACAAGGCCCATGTCCAGAAGGAACAGGCACAGGATGCCCTGGAACAGATCGACCACGAAGGGTTCCAGACGGGCCATCCCCGGCTCGCCCGTAATGCAGCCGATCACGAATGCGCCCATCATCAGGACCACGGACCCGTTCAGCGCCACTTCGCGGATCAGCTCGCCGCGGGCGGACGGATCCGGCCCCTTGCTCGAGGCGCCCGCCAGAAGCAGGCCGGTCAAGATGGCCGGGGTCTCCATCAGCGCCAGAACGGCGACCATATGGCCCGAGTAGACAAGGCCCGAAAGCTGCAGGAATTCCGAGCCCGCCACGAAGGTCACGACCGAGATCGAGCCGTAGTGCGCCGCGCTCGCCGCCGCCGTGGTGCGGTCCAGCTTGGTGAAAGCGCGCAGGAGCGCATAGGCGAGCAGCGGCATGGAGAAGCTCAGCAGCACGCCCGAGCCTGCCGCCAGCAGCAGCTCCGCGGTCAGCCCCGCCTTGGAGACTTCCACCCCGCCCTTGAAGCCGATGGCCAGCATCAGATAGAGCGCCAGCCCCTTGGCCACCGCCTGGGGAATGTTGAGATCAGACCGCACCACCCCGGCAAGAACGCCCAGGGCGAAAAACAGAACGGCCGGCGAGGTCAGGTTCGCAAGCGCGAGAGAAAGAACTTCCATCATGGTGCGACAGCTAGACGCACAGACCTGGAGGTTCAAGACTTGTTGCGCGCGCGAAGGCTGTTTCAGCCCGCGCGGGCGGCGCGGGCGATGACCCAGTTCCAGTAGCGCAGCACGGTTTGCGCCTTGTCCACGCTCATGGTGTCAAAGACCAGCACCGCCTGTTCGGCGCGATTGAAGGCGTCCATGCGTCCCGAGCCTTCGATCATGCTGGTCAGGTGCTGACGCGACAATCCGGTGGCCTTGGCGAGAATCGCCAGCGGCTCGCCGCCGAAATCATCAATCATGCGGTTGAGAAGATCGCGCTGCACATTGGCCAGCACCGCGGCCTCCGCGCGCAATTCCTCGGTGAACCCGATTTGCGCGGCGCGCTCCACCAGCCCCTCCAGCGAACCGAAGGGGGTGACGTCGGCCGCTTTGCGGTCGCGCTGGCGACGATCGATATAGGCCAGCGCCTCCCGCACGGCGGCGTCCGGCGTCTCCTCCCGCGCGGCCAGCGGAAAGACGTCCTCGGCGGCGTCCTGCAGGATCTGACGGGAGGCGGCGAACCGGTCGAGAATCATCCGCCGCAATTCGTGCGAGACCGACCAGAACAGGGCCAGCGCCTGGGCCGGACGCATTTCCGGCCGCGAGATCAGCAGGCGGGCAATGCTCTCATGCTCTGCGGCGACGCGCACGATCACATCCATGGTCGCGCTGGCGAAGCGGACGCCGGGATTGCGCAGCAGGACCGTCATGACTTCAAGATCCGCGCTGGAGCACAGGGCGGCGGCGACGGTCTCGGACACCTGTTCGCGCCGGGCGATCTCCAGCTTGTGCCGGGGCGTGCCGGACTGGGCGATATCCATCATGTCAAAGTCTGACAGGGCCTGGGAATGGCGCAGCAAGGGTTCGGCCACTTCAAACCGGTCATGGGCGAGCCGTCGCAACAGGCCGCGCGGCGCCTCGTGCTGCTGCGCCAGTCGCCGGGCGACCTTGGCGCGCAAGTCCACATCCGCCGCGCGCAGCAATTCATCCAGCACATCGGCCACCATCCACCGCTCCTGCGGGGCGATCTGGCTGGACGGCAGGCAGACAATGTCCGCAAGCCTGCGGGTCAGAAGGTCGCGCGCCTTGGGAGGAGCGGGACGAGGCGGTGCGGGGCTGAGATCTTCGGCCATGGTCGACTTCATTTCCTGCATGAGCCGTCAGAGTGCCCGCAAGGGCGTTAAGGAAGCGTCGAGACGGAAGCCGGTGCGGAAAGAGACGCCCGGCTCGGTGCTTAAGTCCTTATCAAGCTTGTTATGCCCGTATTTGGCTTGCTAGAGTTCAGTGTGTCGATTCACAAACAGGCTTCGACCGACGGCAGGGGACAGGACGGATCGTGGCGCTGAAACGTCTACGCAAATTGCGCCGCATCAGGCGTTTACCGCCATTCGCCGTCTACATGATCGCGGTGTCGGGCTGGTTCTTCAGCTTCGGCCTGCAGACCACGCTGTTTCCCGGCGTGATCAACTACACGCTGAATGAAAGTCCGGACCGGCTGGGAATCGCCCAGGCCGCCCTCACCGCCCCCATGCTGTTCCTGCTGCCGCTGGCGGGGGTCGTCGCCGAGCGGCTCGACCGCCGCTGGGTGATGGGCGGCTTCCACGCGCTGGCCTGTCTGTGCGCGGCGGTTCTGTCGCTGATGCTGTTCCGGAATCTGCTGAGCTATGGCGCGATGATTGTCTACGCCCTGCTGGTCGGCGTGGCGGGGGCCTTCGTGATGCCCGCACGCGACAGCGCGGTGAACGCGGTCACACGGGTCGCCCAACGCCTGGGCCGCCCCGGATTCACCCTGCAACGGGCCGTCATTCTCGCCTCCCTCGTCCAGTTCGCCGCCCAGATCCTGGGCATGGGCGCCGGGGTGCTGGCCGGTCGTCTGGGCCCGGCGCCCCTCTTCGCCGTCCAGGCCACTGGACTGGCGATCGGCGGCGCCGCCGCGCTGCTGATGCCGCGCCTGCCGCGCCAGAACACGGGCGGGGAAAGCCTGTGGACGAGCCTGAGAACCGGCGTGCTGGAAGTGCTGCGCTCTACCATCCTGGCGCCCATGACCCTGATCATGCTGGCGCTCGGGCTTCTGGTGGTGGGCGGCGGCTTCTTCGTCATCATCCCGGTGCTGGTGCGCGATGTCTATGACGGCGGCTATGGCATGCTCGCCCTCTTGCTGGTGGCGTTCTGGATCGGCGCCTTCATCGCCAATGTGCTGCTGGCGCGCGCCGGAGAGGTCGAGCGGCCGGGCCGCGCGCTGATGCTGGCCCAGATGGCGACGGTCATCACCATGGGCCTGCTGGCCTTCCCCATGCCGCTTTACGCCCTGTTCGGGCTCGTCTTCAGCTGGGGGCTGGGCGGCGGCGTCGCCATCTCGCTCTCGCGCGCCGTGGTGCAGGAAAACGCGCCGCCGCGCATGATCGCGCGGGTGATGAGCGTGTATCAGCTCGGCCTGTTCGGCGGCATGCCCCTGGGCGCCTTCGTCATGGGCCATGTGGTCCATGAGATCGGTCCGCGCCTGTCTTCGCTGATCCCCATGACCGGCTTGCTGCTGGTGCTGATCTTCGTGTCGCTGACGACGCCGATACTGACCTTGCGCCGAAGCGCCTGAGTTTCTTTTTGGTTAGAACCGCCTGAGGCTCTGGACAGCGCTGCAGCCGCGAGAAACACTGCATCCTCAATCTTTCTGGGGAGTCAGACGCAGTGCTGCGTCTGGTGAATATTCATCATGACCTTATCTCGATACGGCTCGAAAGCCGCCTTGCTCGCCGGGGCGGCGCTTATCGCCCTCGCCGCGTGCAGTCAGCCGGCCTCTGACAGCGCCGCCACCACTACGGAACAGACGATGACCGACACCTCCGCCCAGGATCTCATTGCCCGCGCGCAGACCCTTGAGGCGCCCACGCCCGAGCAGCGCCCGGAGGAGATCGAACAGCTGGGACGCACCCGCACCGACGAATTCAGCTGGCTGCGTGACGCCAACTGGCAGGAAGTCATGCGCGATCCGTCCGTGCTGCGCCAGGATATCCGCGAGCATCTCGAGGCGGAAAACGCCTATTACAATGAGGTGATGGAGCCGCTCTCCGGCCTTGAGACCCGCATCTATGAAGAGATCCGCGGCCGCATCAAGGAAGACGATGAATCCCCCGCCTCCCGGGACGGCGACTGGTATTACTCCTCGCGCTATCGCGAAGGCGGCCAGTATCCGGTCTTCGTGCGCCGCGCCACGGGCGAGAACGGCGAGATGGCGGGCGAGGAAGTCATCATCTTTGATGGCGACGCCGAAGCGGAAGGCATCGACTATTTCGGCCTGGGCGCGGTTCAGCACTCGCCCAACCACCGCTATCTGGCCTATGCCGTGGATACGGCGGGCTCTGAATTCTACGCCGTGAAGATCCGCGATCTCGAGACCGGCGAGGATATCGCCACCCTGACCGATGAGGGCTATGGCTCCATCGTCTGGGGCAATGACAGCGAGACCATCTACTGGGTCTGGCGCGACGAGAACAACCGGCCGCGCCGCGTCTATCGCCAGAACATCAACTCCGATGACGCCGAGCTGATCTACGAGGAAACCGACCCCGGTTACTTCCTGGGCGTGGGCAAGACCGATGGCGATCGCTGGATCGTGCTCTCGGCCAACGACCACACCACCAGCGAAATGCGCGTCTTTGACGCCAATGACCCGAACGCCGAGCCGATCCTGATCGCCGAGCGCGAGCCGGGCGTGGAGTACTCGCTGACCGAAGCGGGCGGCCGCCTGTTCGTGCGCACCAATCTTGATGACGCCGTGGACTTCCAGATCATGGAAGCCCCGCTCGAGGATCCGCGTCGCGAGAACTGGACCCCGCTGATCGAGCACCGTCCGGGCGTTCTGGTGAACGGCTTGATGGGTTTCGAGAACTGGCTGGTCCGCTCCGAACGCGCCAACGCCCTGCCCCGCATCGTCGTGCGCGACCTGCGCTCGGGCGAGGAGCACGAGATCGCCTTTGACGAGGAGGCATACGCTCTGGGCATGGATGGCGGCTATGAATACGCCACCGACCAGATGCGCTTCTCCTATGAGAGCCCGTCCACCCCGGAACAGACCTATGACTATGACATGGGCACGCGCGAGCGCACCCTGATCAAGGAACAGGAAGTGCCCTCCGGCCATAATGCGGACGACTATGTCGTGCGCCGCATCATGGCGACCGCCCGTGACGGCGCCAGCGTGCCGGTCACGATCCTGTATCACCGCGACACTCCGATCGACGGAACCGCGCCGCTGCTGCTCTATGGCTATGGCTCCTACGGCATCACCATCCCGGCCAGCTTCTCGGTCTCGCGCCTGTCGCTGGTGGATCGCGGCATGGTCTACGCCATCGCCCATATCCGCGGCGGCATGGCCAAGGGCTATCAATGGTATCTGGACGGCAAGCTCGACCACAAGATCAATACCTTCAATGACTTCGTGGATTCCGGCCGCGCCCTGATCGAGGAAGGCTATACCTCCGAAGGCCAGATGGTGGCGATGGGCGGCTCCGCCGGCGGCCTGCTGGTCGGCGCAACCATCAACCAGGCGCCCGAACTGTTCGCCGGGGCCATTGGCGCGGTGCCCTTCGTGGACGTCCTGACCACGATGAGCGACGACACCCTGCCGCTGACCCCGCCGGAATGGCCCGAATGGGGCAACCCGATCACCGATGAGGCGGCGTATGACTATATCGCCTCCTACAGCCCCTACGATCAGGTGAGCGCGCAGGATTACCCGCACGTTCTGGCCACCGCCGGTCTGACCGACCCGCGCGTGACCTATTGGGAGCCGGCGAAATGGGCCGCGCGTCTGCGCACCCGCCGCACCGATGACGGGCTGACGCTTCTGCGCACCAATATGGGCGCAGGCCATGGCGGCGCGTCGGGCCGGTTCGACGCCCTGCGTGAAACCGCCGAGGAATACGCCTTCGCCCTGATGACCGTGGGTCTGGCCGATGAAGAAGCGGCTGAGACCGCCTCTGAAAGCTCTGAGAGCCATGAGGGCGGCGAGCACTAGGCTCGGCCCCATCGACGACAGGAAACGGCGCGGGAGCCTCTCCCGCGCCGTTTTTTTTTATCAGGGCTGTGAGGGTGACAAGCGGGTCACCCCTCTTCGAGATTGAACACCAGGGTCGTCTCCACGCCGCGATTGACGATCTGGTCAGGCGCCGCGGCGCCGACTGTTTCATGACGCCAGCGCTCGACCGCGGCGAGGCTCGCCCGGGCGAAGCCGGTGCTGTCGCACGCGACGACCTGAAGGTTCACGGTCGCGCCAGAGGCCAGAATGTCATAGCGAATGGTGCATCGCCCCGTGACGCCGCGCTCGAGCTCACGTCCGGGATAGACAGGCGGCACGCGGATGGAGAGCGGCGTCGGCGCCAGCGCCACGCTTCCCAGCTCCGCCTCGATCACAGGCTCCGCCATGACCGGCGCGGAGGCATAGGTCATCCCGTCCTCTCCCGGACGCTCAGCGGCGGTTCTTTCGATCACGGGCGGGGCCGGCAGAGGCTCGACCGCCTCCAGCACCGGACGTTCGGTTCGAGTGACGGGCAGCGGGACCACAACCTCTGAAATCGTGAAGGTCTCGCGGTCCGGCGGTTCCGGCAATCGGATCAGCTCCACATGGATCAGCACCTTCATGAGCACGAACAGGGCGAAGGTGATGATGACCGCCAGACTGGCGGCCGTGATCCATCGTGCAGCGGCCGAAACGGCCTGCTGACGGGACGGCAGGGATGGTGAGGACGTGAGAGGCAAGGCGGTCATGGCGAACTCCCCGAATGATGCGGGGCGGCCTGAGGCTCTGTTCCCCGCGAACCTTGCGAGGCTGTAATGTGAATGCGGCGAAAACCGGGCCTTTTCCCGCTCAAAGCGTGACGCGATGTTCGACCATCGTCTCAGGCGAGTCCGGTTTGACGCAAAGAAAAACCCCGGCGCGGTACGCCGGGGTTTTCCAGTCGGTTGCAGAAGCGATTAGCCTTCAGCCGCCGCGGCGTCAGCTTCACGCTGGGCCTGGGCCGCAGCCGCTTCCTCGTCAGTCATGCCCGCTTCACGGATCTGTTCGCCGTAGACATTGTAGTACGGCTCGCAGCGTTCCGGGATCGATTCAAACCGCACGCGGCCTTCATCATCCACAGAACCGGTCAGGACGATCTGGCGACGTTCCGCATCCAGGGTCAGGCGGCATTCGTCGATGACGATCTGCTCCTGCTGGACCCGGCGACGCTCTTCACCTTCGATCTGGGCGGTGATCCAGCGGATCCAGCCATTGGAGCTGGACCGGGTGCTGGGATAGCGCGCGCCTTCACGGAAGGCGGCCAGCGCCCCCTGGCGGTTGCCCTGACGGAACCGGGCGGTGCCCAGAAGCTCCCAGGCCTTGCCGGTATCGCTGAGACCGCCGCGATCGATGGCCGTCTCGAAGGCGGATTCCGCCGCTGCGAAATTGTTCAGCGAGAAGTTCGCCTCAGCCAGACGCAGTGCGGTTTCGCCATTGCCCTGCAGTTGGGACAGACGCTCGAGCACCGGAATGGCCCGCTCAAACTCGGACGCCTGACGCCACATATTGGCCAGGAGTTCGAGATTGCGCTGATTGGACTCGATCCGGCCCGCATTCATCTCACGCTCCAGAATGGAGGCGCCGCGATACGGGTTCTCGAAATAGCTGTAGTACTGCACCAGGCGGATCAGCTCGTTCTCTTCCCGGAACAGGCCGTTCAGATACATGAGCTTGTTGGCTTCAAACGCATTGGTCGCGTCATCCTGCTGCGCGTAGAGCGCAACCAGGTTCTGCCAGCCCTGACGGGCGCCCGGATAGGCGGAGAGGTATTCCCGGATGACCCGCAGCTGATCGCTGGTGCGATCGAGTTGCTGGTAGAAGTAGAACATCAGGTTGAAGTCCTGCTCCGTCTTGTCCGGGGTGTTGTTGTAGAAGATTTCCGCATAGCGAACCCCGTCCCGCAGACGCTCGGCCTGCAGATACGCCTGAGCCACCGTCTTGGCGAAGCTCGGGGTCAGTTCCGCGCCGGCCTGGATGGCCAGTTCGAACTGACGGATCGCCTGGTCGGTCTGTTCCTGCACCAGATAGAGCTGGCCCAGAGCCGTCCGGATGGAAATGGTTTCATCCGTGGTGGTGGCGCCGGTGTTCAGCGCCGCCTCGAAGTCACGGATCGCCAGATCCAGGCGGTCCTCCTGAAAGTATGCCCGAGCCCGGAGCTGGAGAACCACAAACCGTTCATACGGGCTGAGTCCGTCCCGCGCCGCGAGCTCGTTCATGATGCGAAGAACACAGGCATTGTCGTCCGCGTCCTGACACTCCTGCGCGGCAAGCACCTGCTCGCCCACAGCAGCCGTCAGCACCCGGCCTTCAACCTGTTCTTCATCGTCATTGTTACGACGGCGTTGCGCCTCGGAAGGCGCAGCGATCGCAAAGGCCAGAAGGCCGGCTATGGCGACGACGCCCAGTGACCGGACCAAGCTGGCGGGGTTGAAAGTCTCGTTCAGAGTCATTGTCTCTCTCCCGGTGTCGGCGCACCGCCCTCGCTGAGGAGTTTGGTGCGCCGCACTGCTTAGTCAGCCAGCTGGTAGTCGAGGCGCGTCTGCACGCCGCGACGCCACACAGCATTGCCGTTCTGGATCTTCGGCTCGTACCGCCAGCGTTCCACGGCCCGTACGGAGGAGCGTTCGAACAGCGAGCTGGAGCAATCCAGCGCGATGATGTTCGTCGGCGTCCCGTCCGGGGTCACGTCGAACTGCATCAGGCAGTACCCTTCCGTGCCGCGCTCGGCCGCCCGGGGCGGGTATTGCGGCGGAATGCGGACCATCGGCTGGGCGTCACGGTCGGACACGTCAAAGCTGACGTCGCCGCTGCCCAGGTCCGGAGCGTCGAATTCCGGGATTTCACCGGCGATGGTGTTCATGTCCTCGGACGGAGCCTCGGCCACCTGACGCTCGATCTGAGGCGGCGGGGGCGGAGGTTCGACGTCGTTCACGTCATCCATCGTCACTTCGCGCTGACGGACCTGCAGATCTTCCACTTCCTCGGAAATGGAAATGCGCAGCTCGTCACCAGCCTCTTCGATCTGGACCTCTTCGGTCAGGATCAGACGCTGCATCAGCATGAAGAGCAGGAAGGTGATCACGGCGGCGATCGGCACGCCGACGAGAAGACGGATTAAGCTAGCCATCGCGTCCTCCTATCCTTCCTCGGTTGAGATTTTGACGGGGATATCCATGTCCATGAGCAGTTCCTGGATATCGAGAACCGTACCGGCCGGCGCGCCAAGATCACCCTGGATCATGGCTTCGGCGCGGGGGTTCTCCTCCCGGAGCTGTTCGAACACGTTACGAAGCTGCGCGAGCTCGTAAACGTCCCCATCCACGTAGATTTCGTCATTGGCCGATACGGCCACGAGCAGGGTCGGCTTCTCGCGTTCCTGAAGTTGGGTTTCAGGACGTTCGACTTCGATCCCCGGCTCTTTAACGAACACGGCTGTCACGATGAAGAAGATGAGCAGGATGAACACGACATCGAGCATCGGCGTCATGTCCAGCTGGACCTCTTCATCATCTCCCAGCACGCGGCTTTGTCGGCGAGCCATAGCTTGTCTCCTCTCCCGATCCGTTATCCCTCGCCGCCTTCGGCGCGAGTGATTGAAACGGGAATGCTGTTCGCCTTCATCTCATCCCAGATCAGCACGATCGTGCCGTGACGAGCTTCGTCAGCGACTTCGATCAGCACTGCGGAGTCAGGCTGTTCAGCCCGAATCCGGGACACAGCCGCCAGAACCCGCAATTCACTGGTGGGTTCCTGGTTGACGAAGACCTGATTGCGGTCGTTCACCTGGACCAGGATCACAGGATTGCTTTCAGAAGGCGGCGTATCCGAAGGAGGCGGCGGGCGCATGTCGACGCCCTGCTCCTGCAGGAATGTGGCGGTGACGATGAAGAAGATGAGTAGGATGAAGACGATGTCCAACATCGGCGTCATGTCGATGTCGGCCTGATCGTTTCCGCGTTTTGAACGTCTACGCATGGCCTAGTCCACCTCCAGCTCGTCTGCGAGTTCATGGACCTTCTGTTTGGCCATGCGCTCGATCTGGTTGGAGAAAAGCAGTCCGGACAAGGAAGCGACCATGCCCGCCATGGTCGGGATGGTGGCGCGAGCCACCCCCGCCGACATGGCGCGAGCATCGGATGAGCCGGAGATCGACATGACGTCGAACACCGAGACCATCCCGGTCACTGTGCCCAGCAGACCAAAGAGGGGAGCGACCGCGACAAGCGTCTTGATCAGTTCCACATTCTGGTCGGCCTTGGCCTTAACTTCGCTAATGAGCTGATCCCGGATGGCGTGGGCGTGCCAGGAATGGTGATCGCTGCGCGCGCCCCATTCCTGTCTTGCCCGATCGGCTGCGCCCTTATGAGCGAAACCGAAATACGCCAGACGTTCCAGGATAAACGCCCACATCACGAAGGTCAGGGCCATGATCCAGGTCAGGATCGGACCACCGCGTTCCAGGAACTCCTGGAGACCTGTGAGGGCGCCTGAAATATCCATAGGTCTGTTTCCTTAACCTGCGGATTTCTCTTCGGCGTGACGGGCGATGATGCCAGCAGCTTGTTCTTCCAGGGTCTGCTGTGCGCCACGAGCGAAGCTGGCGGCGAACGAGTGGATGAACAGGAGCGGGATCGCCGCGATCAGACCGGACACCGTGGTCACCAGGGCCTCGGAGATGCCGCCCGCCATGATGCGGGGATCGCCGGTGCCGAAGAGGGTGATCTGGGTGAAGGTCCGGATCATGCCGGTCACGGTGCCGAGCAGGCCGAGCAGCGGAGCCACGGCAGCCGCCAGCTTGATGAAGTTCAGGCCGAATTCGAGCTTCGGAGTCTCGCGAAGGATGGCTTCGTCGATCTTCAGCTCGATGGTTTCGGTCGGACGGTCCTTGACCTCTTCGTACGCCAGCATGATGCGGCCCAGCGGGTTGGAGTTCGACGCGGTCGAACGACGCTTCTGGGCGTTGATCGCCGAGTTGGTCAGCAGCAGGCTCACCAGACGGAACAGACCGAACACGGCGGAGAAGATCAGCAGGACGGCGATGATCTTGGCGACGATGCCGCCTTGCTCGAAGCGCTCGGACAGGCTCGGCACGTCACGATAGATGCGCAGCAGCGCGCCACGGGACGGGTCGACCGGACCGGAGACGATTTCGCCCGGCTCGGCATTGATCAGGTTGGACGCCGCGCTCAGCAGACGGGCCGGGGGCTGACGCTCCAGGTTGGCCAGACGATAACCCGCCGCAGCGTTGTTCTCGTCGGAGGTCCACTGCACGTAGACCGGGCCGCCGTCATCAGCCATGGCGATGAACGGACCCACGCGGGTCACGGCCACCGGCTGACCTTCGTTCAGGCCCAGCACGCGGGTGTTGAAGGTGGTGACTTCAGCCTGGCCGCGCATCTCGTTGAGAACGGTCTGCCAGATGGAGTCCAGCTCGTAGCGTTCCGGCAGGGTGCGGCTCTGCGCCAGATCCTGCAGCGGCTCGGCGCGGCCCGGATACTGGGCGGACACCAGGGACGCTTCGATGGTGGAGCCGAATTCGCCGGCCGCCTGACGGGCGGCGCCGAACAGTTCGCCGAAGGCGCCCTGTGCTTCACGCAGCTGAGCGTCGAGCTCGGCGATCTGCTGGTCGTTGGCGTCGAACTGCTCCTGCAGACGCGCGGACTGGGCCTCGAGGGACGCCAGTTCGTTGCGGGCCTGGCTCAGCAGGGCGGCCTGACGGTCGCGCTCGGAGCGGAACTCCTGCAGGCGACGCTGGTTCTCCGCCTGCGCGTCGCGGCTGTCTTCACGGACGCGCTCGAGCAGTTGGGAAATGGAAGAGACCGGTTCGCGGTCGGCTTGTGCGAAGGCCGGAGCCGACGCCGCACCGGCGATCAGCGAGACGGCCGCAATCGAGGTAAGAATGCGTTTCATCGTAAGGATCTCCCGTCTCAAACTATTGCGCCGTCGGGCCCGGCAGCGGGGCCTCGAAGACTTCCGGGGTGGTCACTTCGTTCGCGATCCGGAAGGCGCGCTGAACGTTGGACGCCATGGAGGACGGAACCGGACGCCAAGTCTGGTTGTCGTGGGTCATGATGGCGAGATCGTCGCCAACCTGACGGATCATGGCCACACGGCCGATCTGCAGGATGTTGGCTTCCTGCGGCACGCCGTCGACGAGCACTTCTTCCGAATAGGCGTTCAGCGAACGGCCGTACGCGGATTCAATCTCGAAAGCGTTCAGCAGCAGGCGATACTTCTCGGCCGGAGACACGTTGGCCTCGCCCAGAACTTCGCGAATGTTGTCCAGACGCTGGGTGCGCTGGTCGAGACGGAACGGCAGGTCCGACGCGATGAAGTCTTCCAGCTCGTTGAACATCTGGAGCATCATCGGGGCCAGGTCGACCTCGATGTTGCCCACGCGCTCGAGCTGGCTTTGCAGACCGGCGAGCTCGTTTTCCTGCGAGCGCAGGAACACGTTCTGCTGCGCGATGAACACGCGCTGGGATTCGATCTGCTCACGAACCGCCAGATATTCGCGTTCCGCGTTGTCGGCGGCGTCCGCCAGCGTGTTGATCTGCTCCTGAGCGCGAGCGCCGTCCTGAGTGGACTGACGCGCCACTTCAAGCGCTCGGTCGAGCTGCGCATGCGCAGCGCCCGCAACAACGAGCGCGGCGGCGCTCGCCGCAAGCGTCGTGCGGATTCCTTTGAACGTCATGGACATATTTTGCCTCACAGTAGCCGGCGCGATCACAATGACTGCGCGCTCCGTTTCCCTCGCTTAATCGGTGCGCCGATCGTCTCCGCGACGGCATCGGCCCCCCAAAACACAAATACCGCGGCGCACCGCGCGATGATCCCTGAACCTCAGGGACCAATAAACAGTAAACGAGACCGACGTCATGGGACGTCGCCCTCATCAGATAACGCGGCGTGGTCCGCCGTCTCTATAGTTTGGTTGAACGCTAGCACCGGCTGAGTTCGCCAATCAACCGCTCAAACACGAAGCCCCCTGTCCCCAACGGGCGCCGCTTAAGCTTCTAGCGAGGGTCCATCATGGTTTTACGACGATGTTCCATATTACCGGATCGTCAGAAATCGCCTGTGAATCAAAGGCGATTTGACGCACCCGCAAGTTCCGGGCGCGGTTTCGAGCGCGCTTGAAAATCGCCCGCGACATTAACTGCAATTGCCTGAAAGAGTGACGTTCCGAGCCCTCGCGTGGCCCAATGGCAACGCGAATCCGACCGCGACGCGGCGTAATATTCTCATACGGAGCAAGGAAAAAGGTTGGCTGGGGCGCCAGGATTCGAACCTGGGAATGGCGGTACCAAAAACCGCTGCCTTACCACTTGGCGACGCCCCAACCGGGTGACCGCTTGGTCACGGGCCGCGGTATTTATCCCGGCCCGCGGCAGGATGCAACGGCTCTGCTGCACTTTCATCAGCTGCATTCCAGCTGCGAAGATATCATTGCCTTTTTCCGGGGCTTCGGTCTATAAGCCCGGCCTCGGTTCGGAGTATAGCTCAGCCTGGTAGAGCACTGTCTTCGGGAGGCAGGGGTCGCAGGTTCAAATCCTGCTACTCCGACCATCTATTTCCCGCCCTGTTTACAGGACATGCGCGCCCTCCTTCGGAAGGCGCGTTTTTGTTTGTCCTGACCGTCTGAGTCGCCTGCGGGCCACACTGGCCCGGCAACCGCCCCGCTCCGGCGCCGCCCCTGTCGACCCGCGACTCACGCTTCGTTAAGGTTCAGGCAAGGTTCTAGGGGGGCATGCAGGTCAGGCCTGCATGGCGGGCATGAAACAGTTCTGGCTTACAGTCTTCGGGTCCATTGTCGGCGTGATCGCCGGCGCGCTGATCTGCATCACTTTCCTGATTTTCCTGATCGGCGGACTGATCGGCGCCGCGCTTGAAGACGCCGGCGACGCCGCCCTGACCTCGCCGGGCCGCAATATGGTCCTGACCCTTGATCTCAGGACGCCGCGGCTCGACCAGCCCTCCGCATCTCCCTTCGCCTTCGCTGAACCGCTTTCCATGGTGGAGCTGTCCCGGGCGCTCGAGCACGCCCGGACGGATTCGCGCGTGTCCGCCGTCTTCGTGCGCGCCAACACGCTGAGCCTGCCCGCCGCCCAGGCGGAGGAGATCAGCGCCCTTCTGGCGGCGCTGTCGGACGCCGGCAAGCCGGTGATCGCGCATGCCCAGGGGTTCGAGGGCGGCTCTGTCCTGCCCTATCTGGCCGTGGGCGGGGCCGACGAGATCTGGATGCAGGACACCGCCAGCTTCACGGCGGTCGGCCTGGCGGTCGAAACCCTGTTTCTGGGCGGCCTGTTCGAGCAGTTCGGCGTGGAGCCGCAGATGATCCAGCTGCATGAATACAAGAACGCCGCCGATACGCTGACCCGGGACGGGTATACCGACGCCCATCGCGAAGCCACGCTGAGCTGGCTGGGCTCGATCTATGAGGTCGCGCTTGAAACCATCGCCCCGGCGCGCGGTCTGGAGGTTGAAACCCTGCGCAGCCGCCTCGAGGCGGGCCCCTATTCCGCGGAAGAGGCGCTGGATCTGGGTCTGATCGACCGGCTTGGACATGCCGCCGAGGCCCGCCAGAGCGTGCTCGACCGGGCCGGGTCCGGATCCTCCCTCGTCGAGATTGCGGTCTATCACCGCCAGATGACCCCGCCCGCCGCGCCGCAGGCGCCGGTCATCGCCCTCATCGAAGCCCAGGGCGACATTGTCACCGGCGCGTCCGAGGCCGGGTTCGGCGCTGTCAGCGTGGGCGGGGACACTCTCGCGGACGCCCTCGACGCCGCCGCCCGGGCCCCGGACGTGGCCGCCATCATCCTGCGGATCGATTCGCCCGGCGGCTCACCCATCGCCTCTGACCAGATCTGGGACGCCGTCATGCGCGCCCGCCAGTCCGGCACGCCCGTGATCGCCTCGATGGGCGCGATGGCGGCGTCGGGCGGGTATTACATCGCCGCGCCCGCTGACCGGATCATCGCCAACGCCTCCACCCTGACCGGGTCGATCGGCATGTTTGGCGGCAAGTTCGTGATTGACGAGGCGCTGGGCCGGGTCGGCCTCAATCTCGAGCCGCTGCATGTGGGCGGCGAATACGCCCTCGCCCAGTCCGTCTCCCAGCCCTGGAGCGAAGCCCAGGAGGCCGGCTATCGCGCGCTGGCCGAGGATGTCTATGAGGATTTCACCCGCAGGGCGGCTGAAGGGCGGGACCTGCCGCTGGCGCGCATCCAGACCCTTGCCCGGGGCCGGGTCTGGACCGGTCGTCAGGCGCTGGAGCTGGGCCTGGTCGACGAGATTGGCGGGTTCGGCGCTGCGCTCGCCAGCGCCCGGGAGCTGGCCGGTCTGAGCGCAAACCAGCCGGTGCGCCTGAAGCGATACCCGGCCCGGCCCGACGGGCTGGAGGCCCTGCAGGCCCTTCTGGGCGTCAGCGTCGAGGGGGTGGAAAGCGCCGCCGCGCTGAACCGGCTAATCCGGAGCCCGCAAGCTCAGGCGCTGTTGCGCGCCCAGTCTCGCCTGGAGGCTGAAGAGGCCAGCCTGACCGCGCCGCAGGAGGCGCCCCGCTAGCCCAGGATCGCGCCCAGCAGGAAGACGGCGAACAGGCCCAGCATGAGCACGAAGCCGTACATCATGGTCAGGACGAGCGTGCGCACGACGGACTGGAAGCGGCCGCGCTCATAGACCACGCGATGCAGCTTGTAGAGATAGGCGTTGGAATAGCAGATCATCGCGAAGGTGGCCCAACCCGCGCCGATCAGCAGACTCGCCTTGCTCAGGATCGCCATGGACAGGAACAACGCGGCATGAAAATGCAGCGATACGATCATGTGATCATAGAGATAGAAGCCGCGCCGCCAAGCATAGACCAAGCCCAGCAGCAGCGCATAGACCGGCACCATCACGAACATGACCCGCGGCACCCAGTCGACCGCGGATTCCAGCCAGTCTCCCGGATCGTTGGCCACATGGGCGAAGCGCTGTCCCAGATACCGGCGCAATTCCAGGGGCCAGACCGTCTGCGGCGCCGGCTCGCCGAAATCCTCCGGCGCGAAGAAGCGTTCGATCCGCTCTCCGTTCACTGACAGGTCGAGCGGACCGCTGCCCTCATCGCCCCCCTCGCCCGTCATGGGCTCTGCCCCTGTCACGACAATGTCTCCCGCCTCGGCAGGCGGGTTTTCCGTCAGGGCGAGCTTGTCCTCGAAGCTGAGGGCGAGCGGATCGGGGACGGGAGGCGCGAATCCGGCTTCAGCCGTCTTCTCAAGGGGGTCGAGCCGCTCGGCCCCGCCGGGGATTTTGGGGCCATAGGGCGTCAGATGGGTGATCTCGGCGCCTTCCCCCTCTTCCCCGAGCCGCACACCCATCATGCCCAGCGTGTTGAAGGTGGCCAGCGCACGCTCGGCGTCTTCTTCAGACATTGTGCCCGCCGCCACCTGATCGTCGATCGCGGCGCGCGCTTCATTCATGCCACGGGCGGCCGCTTCCTGCCCGGTCTCGGCGTTGTTCCAGCCTTCGCGCATGTCGCTGGCCGCCTGATCGAAGCCCGAATTCAGCGGGACGAGCAGGAAGAAGATCAGCGAGGCGATGATGTAGACCCGGAAGGGCGGCATGTAGCGCATGCGCCGGCCCTTCAGGAAGGACCGCGTCACGCGACCCGGAAACAGCAGCAAGGCCGGGATCGTCCGGGCGACGCGACCGTCCAGAGCGAAGAGCCCTTCGATGATTTCCGAGAACAGGCCGCGGACCGGACGGTGGTATTCATCGTCGACCTGGCCGCACATATGGCAGACCGGGCCTTCCAGCCTGGTCTCGCAATTGGCGCACACCCCCTCGGGAGTGTCCGCGCGCAGGACGGCCGGGCGGGAGGGGCGGCGACGCGCGGATCCGCGGCCGGCCGCAATTCCCATGGCGATGGCGTGGTCGGCGACGACTTGCGCCGAAGGATCAAAATTGTCGCTCACACGCCCCCCAGCCCTGACGCGGTCTAGCCTGCGTCAGCCTTGCACAGATAACGGGTGCGGTGAATGTGGGTCAGATTGTCTTCCCACCCCGTGACATTCGGGTTCACCAGCGCCTTGTTCACGTAATAGACGATCGGCATGTACGGGCTCTCGTCGAGCAGGATCTGCTCGGCGTCCGACAGCAGGTCGCCGCGTTCCTCGGCGTCCAGCGTCCGGTTGGCCTGCTCGACCAGCGCGTCATATTCGGGGTTGGACCAGCGCGCATAGTTCATCGGCACCGAATCCGTCTCGCCCAGGAACAGGAAGTTGTAGGCGTCATTGTAATCGCCGATCCAGCCGCCATCGCCCAGGGTGTAGTCCCCGGCTCGCAGATTGGCGTAGTGGATCTGGGTCTCGATGCCGACGATTTCAGGCTGCACCCAATCGGCGATCAGCGACCAGTCCTGCTGGACCACCGGCGCCACTCGCGGATTGTCGCCCGTCGTGCGGTGGGAATATTCAAAGCGCAGCGGATTGTTCGGGCCGTACCCCGCTTCGGTCAGCAGCTCGCGCGCCATCTCGCGGCGTTCTTCCACCGGGATCTCCTCCCAGGTCACCCGCGCATCGCCCGGATAGCCGTTCACGCCTGGCGGCACGAAGGAATAGGCCGGAATCTGGCCGGCGCGCAGGATGTCGGTGGCGATGAAGTCGCGATCGACCGCCATGGACAGCGCATTGCGCACGCGCGGATCGTCGAAGGGCGGCTCGGTGGTGTTGAACGCAAAATAGACGATGCCGAGATAGGGGTGCACGCGGACATAGTCCGGGATTTCACGCTGCAGGAATTCGAGATTCTGGCCGGCGAACTCGGTGTTCAGGTCCAGCTCGCCATTGCGCACGCGGCGCTCGGCGGCGGGATTGTCCACGGTCGGATAGTAGAACACCTCGTCCACGCAGACATTGGCGTTGTCCCAGAACAGCGGGTTGCGCTCGACATACACGAAGTCGTTCGCGCGCCAGTTCACCAGCTTGTAGGGACCATTGGTGACGATGTTCTGCGGCTGGACCCAGGCGTCGCCATACTGCTCCACCACGTGCTGGGGCACGGGGAAGGTGGTGTAGTGGGTCAGAAGGCCCGGCAGATAGGGCGCCGGAAATTCCAGGTCGATGCGCAGGGTGTGGTCGTCAATGGCGGTGACGCCCAGCTCTTCAGGCGGCAGTTCGCCGGAATTGACCAGACGCGCATTGCGGATCGGGTACAGAAGCGAGGCGTAGTTCGCGAGGGTCGCCGGGTCGAGAATGCGGCGGAAGGCGTATTCGAAGTCAGACGCCGTGACCGGCTCGCCATCGCTCCACACCGCGTCGCGCAGGGTGAAGGTCCAGCTCAACCCGTCCTCGGTGACGTCCCAGTCGGTCGCCATGCCCGGAACCGGCTCGGCGGCGGCGTTCTCGGTGAACAGGCCGATGAACATGTCGCCGATGATATTGTTTTCCCAGGTGCCCGACGCCTTGTGCGGGTCGAGCGTCAGCGGTTCGGCCACATTGCCCCGGTGCAGCACGACCAGATCACTGTCAGCATTGTCGCCGCCTCCTCCGCATGCGGTGAGAGCGAGCGCGGATGCGCCTGCCGCTAGAAGTAGGCTCAGCTTACGAGTGATGGTCATTATGATCAGGCTCCCCAGAGATCTGTTTTCGCTTCTGCGTGCAATTGACCGCGTTCCATAGCATCATCGCGTCGAGATGATGCTGAACCTAGCTGCCTTGCCCAGTCAATTCACCGGGTGATGTAAGCGCTATGGTTGACGCCTTCTTAATTTCCTAGGGAAATGGGTGAGAATTCAAGTGAAAATCGGACACGAGACATGCATCTGAGACCGCTGGCCGCCGCTTTTGTCCTGCTGGGCGCAGGTTTTCCGGCCCTGGCGCAGGATGTTCGCACCGATTCCGACACCCTCAACAGCCTGCTCGCCTGCCGCGCGATCGGCGATGACGCGGCCCGGCTCGCCTGTCAGGACGAACAGCTCGACGCGCTGGCGCAGGCGACCGAGGCCGGCCGGGTGGTGGTGGTCGAGCGCCAGGCGCTGCGGCAGGTGGAGCGGGAGGGCTTTGGTCTGAACCTGCCCAGCATGGGGCGCCTGGGCGCTTTCCTGCGCGGGTCGGACGCCGAACGGGTCGCTGCGGCGGACAGCGAGACCTTCGAGGATGGCAGCATCGCCACCTATAACGCGGAAGGGTCTCTGGAAGCTCTGACCGGCCTGCCCGTCGAGACGGTGGAGCGGGTGCGCGGCAAGCTGCGCGTCACGCTCGCCAACGGCCAGGTCTGGGCCCAGACCGATTCCACCCGCCTGCCGACGATTTCCGACCGCGATGTGCGCAATGGTCTGACCGCCGAGATCGAAAGCGGGCTGATGGGCGCCCATTTCATGAGCCTGAGCAGCAATACCCGCCGCCGGTTCCGCGCCGAACGCATCCGCTAGCCGGACGGGGCGCAAGAAAAAAGCGGCGCTGATCCAGCGCCGCTTTTGCATGTCCGGGTCTGTCCGGGCGGTCTATCGATCCTTGGGATCGATGGCGTCGCGCAGACCGTCGCCGATGAAGTTGAAGCAGAACAGCGTCAGCATCATGGTCAGGGCGGGGAAGATCAGCGTCCAGGGCGCGATTTCCATGTCGCGCGCGCCGTTCGAGATCAGATTGCCCAGCGAGGTCAGCGGCTCCTGCACGCCAAGGCCCAGGAAGCTCAGGAAGCTTTCCGCCAGGATCACCACCGGAATGGTCAGCGTCACATAGACCACCACCGGTCCCAGCACGTTGGGCACGATATGGCGGCGGATGATGGCGCCCTGGGACACGCCGGCGGCATGGGCCGCCTCGACGAATTCCATGCTCTTGAGCGCAATGGTCTGACCGCGCACGATCCGCGCCATGGTCAGCCATTCCACCGCCCCGATGGCGACGAAGATGAGGATGATGTTCCGCCCGAACACCACCATCAGGATGATGACGAAGAAGATGAAGGGCAGCGAATACAGAATGTCGACCACGCGCATCATCAGCTGGTCGAGCTTGCCCCCGACAAAGCCGGCGATCGCACCCCAGGTCACCCCGATCAGCAGCGACACGAAGGTCGCCACCACGCCCACCATCAGGGACATGCGCAAGCCCACGAGCACGCGGGCGAACAGGTCGCGCCCCTGGGCGTCCGTGCCGAATATGTGCAGGTCCGTCAGGGTCGGGGCGATCTGCACCTTGTCGCGATAGATGAAGGTGCTGTCGTGCACCCAAATCAGCGGGCCGACCAGCGCCAGAAGGACGAGAACGCCCAGCAGGATCAGGCTGGCCACCGCCGCCTTGTTGCGCAGCAGGCGCGTGCGCGCGTCATCCCAGAGCGAGCGGCCCTTGACGGCGCTCTGTTCCATCAGCTCGGCTTTTTCTTGCGGCGTGGAGGTCAGAACCATCAGTCGAACTTCACTTTGGGATTGAGCACCGCATACAGCAGGTCCGCAATCAGATTGAGAAGGATGATCAGGCTGGCGTAGAGGATCACGACCCCCATCACCACGGTATAGTCGCGCTGCAGCGCGGCGAAGACGAACTGTCGCCCGACGCCCGGCAGGGAGAAGACCTGTTCGATGACGATGGAGCCGGTCAGCAGCGCAGCGGTCGCCGGACCCAGATAGCTCACCAGCGGCAGGATCGCGGCGCGCAGGGCGTGACGTGTGATCACCGCGAACGGGCTCAGACCCTTGGCGCGCGCGGTGCGGATGAAGTTGGAGCGGATCACCTCGATCATGCTCGCCCGCATCAGGCGCGAGATGATGGCGATCTGCGGCAGGGCCAGGGTCACCACCGGCAGGATCAGGCGCTCCAGCGTCATGCCATGCCTTGGATCCAGACCGCCCGAGGGCAGCCAGCCCAGATAGATGCCGATGACCAGCGCCAGAATGGGTCCCACCACAAAGGGCGGGATGACGATGCCCACTGTGGCGAAGCCGACCACCCCGTAATCTGCAGCCGTGTTTTGCCTGAGCGCGGCTATGGATCCGAGCGCGGTGCCCACAATCACCGCCAGCGCCATGGACAGAAGCCCCACGGTGGCGGAAACCGGAAAGCCTTCGGAGATGATCTGGGCGACGGTCTTGTCGCGGAATTTCAGCGACGGGCCCAGATCGAACTGCGCCAGATCGACCAGATAATCGAGATATTGCTTGGCGACCGGCTGGTCCATGCCATAGCTCGCCAGCAGGTTCTGACGCGTCTGTTCCGGCATGGGACGCTCAAGATCGAACGGCCCGCCGGGCGCAAAGCGCATCATGAAGAACGCCAGCGTGATGATCACCAGCAGGGTGGGGATCGCAACGAGAATACGGCGGGCGATGTAACCGATCATGGGGCGCTTTTTGACATCTGGATGAAGACCGCTTTGTGGGCGTTACACTCTATCGGATCAAGGACGACCCGCAGTCAGCAACATTTAGAATTGTTTTTCAACAACTTCTCTGTGAACACATAGTCTATGCCGGGTCAGTTTTTGTCCGGACTTTGAGCGCGTTCAGCGTTTGAATCACGCACGATATCCGCTCCCGCATGAACCGGTCCTGACTGAACCGGCCCGGTCGCAGGCGGCTCGAGTCCCAGTTTGAGACACCCGATCACCACCGCCGCCATCACCAGAAGGCGCATGCGGCGGCTGACGAAAACGCTGGCGGCGTTCAGGCGTGTCATGGCGGCGGTCCTCGGCGGCGTCTCAAGGGCGGACACGAAAGCGTGACGCAAAAAGCGCGCCGGTGTGATCAGGCGTGAATTGCGCCCCTCCGGTGGCGCGGTATCGTGTAACCGGAATCGAGAGGGGCAGCTCTATGACGACGACCGCCTGGTGGCGCGACTTTCATCTGGACGGACATGTGGTGCAGGTCAGAAAGACCGGCGCCCGCATCCCGATAGATGGCGGGATCGTTTCTGAATGCGTGGCCTGGCTCGGCTATCATGCCCGCATCGAACTGGCGCGACGCTCCGTGCCGTCAGACGGGCCGCGAGTGTGGTTCACCCCGGACCGGCCGCGTCCATGGTATCTGATCTGGCCGGTCGTGCAGCTGGCCGGCCTGCAGATGGCGGCCTCGCCCGAGGCGGCGGATCTGGTCTTCAGCTTCGAGGACGTGACCTGTGTCCCCGAAGCCGCCCCCTTTGCGCGCCCGCATCTGAACGCGCACTGCCTGGACACCTCCAAATCCCGGGTCGCCGCCGTGTTTGAAGCCGTCAGCGGACGCGCCCTGGCCGTGGACCCCGCACGCTGGGCCGGACCGATGGCGGTGAAGTCTGAAACCAACGGCGCCCATGACGGGCGCGTGCTGACCGGGCCGGTCGCGCCCGAACCCGGTCTCGCCTATCAACGCCTGATCGACAATGTCGCGGAAGACGGCTGCGTCGAGGATTTGCGTTGCCCCACGGTGGGCGGCGAGGTTCCGGTCGTGTTTCTCAAGCGGCGTCCCCTTGAAGACCGTTTCGCCAATCACAACAGCGAAGTGCGCCTGCTGGATCCTGACGCCGTCTTCACGCCCGAGGAACGCGACCTGATCCGCCGCTTCTGCGCCGGGATGCGCCTGGACTGGGGCGGCATAGACGTCCTGCGCGACCGCAAGACCTCTGATCTGTGGATCGTGGATGTGAACAAGACCGATATGGGCCCGCCCATCGCCCTGCCGATGGCGGACAAACTCAAGGCGACCCGCACGCTGGCGCACGCCTTGCGCGCCCATGTGGACGCCCGCCTGACCTCTGTGGAGACCTGATATGAGCGCCATCCCCTTCGTGCGAGACTTTGATTTCGAATACGGGCGCTGTGACCGGATGAGCCCGCGCATCCGCCGGGTCATCGCCCCCAATCCGGGCAGTTTCACCTTCACCGGCACCGGCGTGTTCATCATCGGGACCGGCGAGGTCGCCGTTCTGGATCCCGGTCCGGCCATGCCTGAACACGAGGCCGCGCTGGACGCCGCCCTGAAGGGCGAGCGGGTCAGCCATGTCTTCGTCACCCACCATCATCTCGACCATTCCCCCCTCGCCCACACCCTGGCGCAAAAGCATGGCTGCAAGGTCCATGGCCGCATGCCGAAGGTCACCGAACCGGAAGGCGGCGAGGTGCGCATGGAGGCGGGCGATGATCTGGGCTTCCGCCCGGATGTGCAGATCGAGGATGGCGACGTCTTCACCGGTCCGGACTGGACGCTGACGGCGCTCCACACCCCGGGGCACACCTCCAATCATCTGTGCTATGCGCTGAAAGAGGAGAACGCCCTGTTCTCGGGCGATCATGTGATGGGCTGGTCCACGTCTGTCGTCAGCCCGCCCGATGGGTCCATGAGTGATTACATGGCTCAGCTGCGGCGCATCCGGCTGATGGATTTCGACACGATCTGGCCCACCCACGGCCCCCAGATCACCGACACGAAGCCCTTTCTGGACGCCTATATCGCGCACCGTGAAAACCGCGAGGCCCAGGTGCTCAAACAGCTCGAGAACGGCCAGACCACCATCAAGGCGATGGTCTCGGTGATGTACGCCGATGTGGACAAGCGCTTGCACCCGGCCGCGGCCCATTCGGTGCTGGCGCACATGATCCATCTGGTGGAGCAGGGCAAGGCGGTCTGCGAGGGCGCGCCGGGGCTGGACACCCGCTACGCCCTCGCCTGACCGGTTCGCCTAGGCGCCCTCGCCCAGCGAGCTGCGCAGGCGCGTTTCGAACTGTTCCAGACGCGCGGCGTTCGCGCCCAGATCGGACACGCCGACCCGGCTGACCGAGCGGGCGTCGACCCGGCTGCCGCCGTCTTCGAGCGCGGTCACGCGCACCACGACATCATCCTTGAAGCCGAACCAGAAGGTGGTGTCGGTCGCTTCGAACAGGCCCGCTTCGGGCGAATCCGTGCCGATCTTCCATCCCAGATCACGCGCCGTGTTCAGCGCCGCCTCGTAAACCAGCTCGGGTTCGACCGCGAAGGTCATGGGTTGGATCTGCGGATAGGCCTCGGCCTGCACTTCGGGCAGCGGGCGTTCGGAGCGCGGATCGATCTTGCTGGCGTAATCGATCGAATTGGCGTCCGGGCCCCGCCGGTCGATCAGGGCCGCGGAGAATTGCGGCGGGTTCTGGGTGTCGGTGGTGATGTCATGAATGGGCGGTATCGTGGACGCGTATTCGCGCACCGACGCAGCGTAGCCCAGCCCGCCTGCGCCAACCGCGATGGCCAGCACCGCCGCGACCCAGCCGCCTGCGCCCGGCGCATTCGCCTTGCCGAAGACGAAGCGGAAGACGATCAGCAGCACGAGGCTGAGAGCGCCCGCCCCCAGAGCGGCGAACAGGAAGCGCGGTCCCCATTCAAACGTCATCACGCCCAGACCGAAGCGATAGCTCCAGAAGTCAAAGCGGGTGCCCAGCCCTGCAGCCGCAAACCAGAGCGGTGTGAAAATGGCGAGCGCCGCGGTCACACCGACCACGAGATGCCGAATGGCGCGAAAAACCGAAATCATGACAAAGCCCCGAGCGTCACTGAATGGATGTGATGGCAGTCTAGTCCGACACCCGCCCCGTTTTAAGGATAGAGCCGGCTCACCGACCATGTTTCACGCGATTGTGTCCGTTCGAACACCATCCGGTCGTGCAGGCGGAAGGCGCGATCGCGCCAGAATTCGATCCGTTGCGGATCGAGCCGGTATCCGGTCCAGTTCTCCGGGCGGGGAATTTCGCCGATATTGAACTTCGCCGCGTACTGAGCGACGCGCTTCTCCAGCGCGAACCGGCTTTCCAGTTCATGGGACTGCTTGGACGCCCAGGCGCCGATCCGGCTGTCGCGTGCGCGGGACTTGAAATAGGCGTCCGCCTCTTCAGCGCTGACCTGGCTGATCGGGCCGCGAATCCGGATCTGGCGGCGCAGGCTCTTCCAGTGAAAGCACATGGCCGCATTGGGATTGGCCTCGAGCTGCAATCCCTTGGCGCTGTCGGTGTTGGTGTAGAAGACAAAGCCGCGCGCATCAAAGCCCTTCAGGAGCACCATGCGCACATCGGGACACCCCGCCTCATCCGCGGTGGCCAGCGCGACCGCATTGGGGTCGTTGGGCTCTTTCGCCTTCGCATCCTCGAGCCAGTGCTCGAACAGGGCGAACGGGTCCTCTCGCGCGAAGATGTCTTCGGGCGGATTCGCCTCGGACTGTTCATAGTCATGCTGGCTGGGGCTGGGCGGGATGACGGACTTGTCGCTCATGGCACGCTCCTCAGGCCCGATCGCGGGCTGACCCTGAATTAGTCACGCCTCGTTAGAGATCAACGATTCGACAATAAAAGCCGTTTATTCTGTACAGTATGAGTGAGCCGCACGAAGCGATAGTCAAAGCGTACAAGGTGTTCGGCCTTGAGGGCGACGAGGATTTCTCCGTCGTCCGTGATCGCTTTCGCAACGTGATCAAGGAGGTTCACCCCGACACCGCCAAGGATGGCGACGCCAAGACTGTGGCCAGGCTTCAGCGCATGCTGAAGGCTTATGAAGTGCTGCGCCGGTTCGCGCCGCGCCGGCATGACATCACCATTACGCCTGAAGAGGCGCGCAAGGGCGGCATCCGCACCATCAAGATCCATGACCGTGAAGCGATGATCCGCATTCCGGTGGCGGTGAAGAACGGCACGGTCGTCGTGCCCATCGGCGACCCGCTCTGGCGCGTGCATATCAAGGTTCAGGACGTCATGGTGGACGCCGACCTCAACCAGCAGGGCGAGGCCGAGCTCAAGCGTCTGGCGGCGATGAAGAAGAAGTTCGAGGACACCAAGGTCAGCGAGGCCGAGGAAGACGCGGACGCGCATACGAACCTTTTGAAGGCCTTCTGCGAGCGCTTTGTGAAAGCCTCGCCCGCCGCCCGCTTCGCCAAATGGGTTCGCGGGGGCAGCAACGCGGCGTGACGGCTGCGCAAAGCCTCTCTAGAGTGCCGCGCCTGTAACGAAGTCTGCCTGGCGTCTGCATCATGTCCCATAATTCCTTCGGTCATCTGTTCCGCTTCACGACCTGGGGCGAAAGCCACGGCCCAGCGCTCGGCTGCGTCATTGACGGCTGCCCGGCGGGGATCAGGCTGACCGAAGACGATATCCAGCCCTGGCTCGATCTCAGAAAGCCGGGCACGTCGCGCCATGTCACACAGCGCCGGGAGGCCGATGAGGTGAAGATCCTCTCCGGCGTGTTCGAGGACGAACGCACGAACGGACAGGTCACCACCGGCGCGCCGATCTCGCTGATGATCGAGAACACCGACCAGCGCTCCAAGGACTATTCCGACATTCGCGATAAATGGCGGCCCGGCCACGCCGATTTCACCTATGACGCCAAGTATGGCGTGCGCGATTATCGCGGCGGCGGGCGCTCCTCCGCGCGTGAAACCGCCGCTCGCGTCGCCGCGGGCGCGGTCGCGCGCAAGGTGCTGGGCGAAGACATCCGGATCCGCGCCGCGCTTGTGCAGATTGGCGAACGCAGGATCGACCGGTCCCGCTGGGACTGGGATCAGGTGCGCGAGAACGACTTCTTCTGCCCGGATGCCGAGACCGCGAAGCTCTGGGAAACCGATATGGACCTGATCCGCAAGGACGGCAGCTCGGTCGGCGCCCTCATCGAAGTCGTGTGCTCGAACGTGCCTGCAGGCTGGGGCGCGCCGGTCTATGGCAAGCTCGATGCGGACTTGGCGAGCGCCATGATGTCGATCAACGCCGCCAAGGCCGTCGAGATCGGCGCGGGGCTTGAAGCCGCCGCCATGCGCGGCGAAGTCGCCGCCGACCAGATGCGCCTGGGCCCGGATGGCCAACCTGAGTTCCTGTCCAACAACAACGGCGGCGTGCTGGGCGGCATTTCGACCGGTCAGGACCTGGTCGTCCGCGTCGCGATCAAGCCCACCTCCTCGATCCGCATTCCGCGCCAGACGCTGACCAAGGACCTTCAGGAAACCGAAGTGGTCACCAAGGGCCGCCACGATCCCTGCGTCGGCATTCGCGGCGTCCCCGTGGCCGAAGCCATGGCCGCCCTCGTGCTCGCCGATCACAAGCTCCGCGCGGCGGCTTACGGGTAGGACTTACAATACCCTCTTTCCCGGCGAAGGCGGGGAGAGAGCATAGCACCCAATGTCCCTCCATCGTCATCCCGGACGCGAAGCGATCCGGGATCTACCGGAATCACTCTGTTCTGATCACAGAGACGCCTGCAGTAGATCCCGGCTCAAGGCCGGGATGACTGTATGTTTTATGGCAAAGTCCGAATGGGACTCCTGATCAAGTCCGAAGGCCGAGAGGTCTTCGCTCTATGATCTCGGTCCTCGGGCTTGACCCGGGGACCCATTCCAGCGCCCTACCGCCGCCGAAACACCGCAACCGACTCCACATGGCCGGTCCATTTGAACTGATCGACCGGGGTGACAGGACCCATCCTGTAGCCGCCCTCAATGAGGATCGCGGCGTCGCGGGCGAAGGTGGCGGGATTGCAGGAGATCGAGACGATCACCGGAACCAGGCTATCTGACAGGCGCTCGGCCTGCGCTTTCGCGCCCGCCCGCGGCGGATCGATGACCACCAGCGAATAGCCTTCCAGCTCCTTGGAGGTGATGGGTTCGAGCGCCAGATCCCTCACCCGCGCATCCACAGGCTTGAGCCCCGGCGTGCGTTGGGCGGCGCGTTGCAAAGCGTGCAGCAGCCCGCTTTCCCCTTCCACGGCCAGCACGGGCATGGTCCGCGCCAGACGCAGCGCGAAGGCGCCCGCCCCGGCAAACAGATCCGCCGCCTTGAACGGGCCCTTGCCCTCAAGGCTTTTGACCGCCTCGTCCACGAAACTGGCGAGGACCGCTTCGCCCTCGGCGGTGGCTTGCAGGAAGCCGCCGGGCGCGGGGGTGACATTCGTATCGCCGAACTTGACGACCGGGGCCTCGAACTCGATCAGCGGATCGCCGCCAATGGTGACGCGGGTCCAGTTGTACTTGCCCGCGAGCTCGGCTCCGGCTTCGCGCAAGGCCAGGCTGATTTCCTTGACGCCCTGGATGGAGACATCGAGCCCCGGCTCGCAATCGAGCACATGAATGTCGATCCGGCCCTTCTTGGGCGTGGCGACTTCAGCCAGCTTGCGCAGGCCCGGCACGGAGGCGCGCAGGCCGGGCGTCGAGACCGGGCAATCGGTGATGTCGACAATCTTGTCGCCGGCCCGTTCGGCAAAGCCCACCACCAGCTTGGCGCCAAAGCGTTGGGCGTGCAGCGTCATGCGGCGCCGGCCCTCGCCATGGGCGTCCACCAGCATGCGCACCTCGGCGTGCACGCCGGCTTTCTCGAGCGCATCCACCACGAGATGGCGTTTCCACAGCCTGTAGGCGCTCTCTTCAAAGTGCTGCAGCGAGCAGCCGCCGCAGCGCTCCGCCACCGGGCAGAACGGCTCGACCCGGTCCGGGCTGGTGCTGATGCGTTCTAGCACACGTCCCCGCTGGCCCTGCACCTCCACCTTCGCGCCCTCTCCCGGCAGCAATCCGGGCGTGAAGACGGGACCTGCCATGACGGCGTCCCCCCGTGCGCCGAGGCTGTCGGCGATCAGGGTTTCCACATGGACGGGTTTGGGGGCGGCTTTGCGACGTCTGTTCATGCGCATGCTGATGCAGGGCGAGAGCTTTGCGGTCAAGCGCCCAGAGCAAGTCCGGTCCTCGCCCCATTTCTGACAATCGTGTTCATGTCCGGCTCAGCTTCGGGGTTTTAGGGTTTGTTTACATTAAGGCCGAACCCCGCCGCAGCACAGGAAAGGGCCATGCCATGCGCCTGAAAACCCTCGCCGCCTCATGCCTTCTGTCGACCGCGATCGTGACGCCGGGCCTCGTGCTTGCGCCGACAGCCTATGCGGCGGAGGCCGTGATCGAAACCGTTCAGCAAGAACGCCAGGAGCGCCGTGAAGCGCGCCGCGAGGCGCGACGGGAGAACCGTCTGAACCGCCGCGAAGACGGGCAGGACGCCCGGAATGGACGGCGGGGCCAGCGCGACGAGGCCCGCGGAGACCGCCGGGGCGAACGCGGCGAGCGACAACGCGAGCGTCGTCGGGATCAGGATCGAGGCGACCGCACTCGTGACCAGCGCCGGGACCATGATCGAGGCGGTCAGCGCGGAGACCATCGCGGCCGCGATCATGATCGGGGCGGTCAGCGCGGAGATCATCGCGGCCGCGATCATGACGGCCGTCGGGACGGGCGCGGTCACGAGCAGCGCCGGGACCGGCATTGGGAGAACCGGCGCGACCACGACCGCCGCGATTATGACCGCAGCGACCAGCGTCGTGATCACGGCTGGAACCGTAATGACCGCCGGGACCATTATGACCGTCGCGACCAACGTCGCTGGGGTCATGACGACCGCCGGGGCCATCGTCGCTATGCCCCGCCGCCGCGCCGGGTGATCCACTATCATGTGGACCGTCGCCCCTCCTATGGCCGCAGCTGGCGCTATCACGACAGCTATCGCCGCTATAACAGCCACAATTTCTATTATACCGACCAGTTCTGTCGTTCGGATGGCGACGCGGTGATCGCGGGCGCGCTGATCGGGGCCTTGCTGGGCGGGGCGGTCGGTGACGGCGATGGCGGCGCCTGGCTCGCCGGCGGGCTGGTGGGCGCAGGCCTGGGCGCCGCGCTCAATGACTGCGACCGCGGCCAGTATCGCTATGGCCTTCAATCCGCCTTCATCACCGACCAACCCTATTACTGGGCCAACCCCTATTCAGGCGTGCGCGGCGTGGTGCGCGCAGGCGACTGGCACCGCTGGGGGCCCCGGCAGTGCCGCTGGGGGGATGCGGAGATCTTCCTGCCCAATGGCCGGGTCACCTATGACCGCGTGCGCATGTGCCAGGACGCCTATGGCCGCTGGGAAGTGGCGCGACGCCAGTAATCTGGCTATAACTTTCGTGGCTTGACGCTCTCTCTCGCGTCAGCCGCTGTTCCGGGCGGACGCTCTATCCGCGCCGGAACCTTCCGGCGCCTGTGGGGACATGCGCCGGGGACAGGAGCGGGCCCGCCATGTCTTCGTGGCGGGCCCGTTTCTGTCCGGGCGGGGCAAACTCCACGCAATCGCCCCAAACTGTTCATCTCCGGCTCATGGCCGCTGGCCTAGGGTTTGCGTAGATTGAAACACCGGCGCCCGAACGCGCCCTGCAAGGAGGGTCCGACCATGATCCGCTCACGTTTCGCCATCTCCGCCCTCACGGGCGCCGCGCTGCTGCTGCCGCTCGCCGCTTCCGGCGCGCAGGCGCAGAGCTATCGCACCTATTCCGCACAGTCGCAGGTCCAGTCCGCGCCAACCTATGAATCCTGCATGGCCGCCCAGCGCAACCGCCAGGTCGCCGGCGCCGTCATCGGCGGGGTGCTGGGCGCCGTGGTGGGCGCCGAGATCCATGACGACCGTCAGGACCGGGATCGCGAGCGCCATTACCGGGGCCGCGACCGTCATCGCGACCATTACGGACGCGGGTCCCGTCGGGGCGACCGGTATGATCGCCGCGGCCGGGGCCGTTATGAGGAAGACGGCAATGACGGCGCGGTTCTGGCCGGCGCCGGTCTGGGCGCCCTCGCCGGCGCCGCCGTGGCGGGCCGCTCCAATGGCTGCGAGCATCTGCGCAACTCGGGATATGGCTATTCCAGCAACGGCTACGGCAATAGCGGCTATGACACGGGTTATGGCTATTCCGGTCAGGGCTATGACGACGGATACGGCCAGCAGGGCTATTCCTATCCGTCCACGAGCTCCGGCGAGCTTCTGGGCGGCGAGAGCTATGGCTATGACGAGCCGGCCCAGCCCTATCAGAACCAGCCCTATCAGCCGCAATCGCAAACAGGCTATGAGAGCCGCAGCTATACCGCCAGCGCCAGCGCGCCCCGCGCGAACGCCTGCCGCAACATGCAATCGGGCAATGGCGCGGTGACCTGGATGTGTCAGGGCGCGGACGGGGTGTGGCGTCCGGCGAACACCTACTGATCCGCTGACGCCTTGCGTCCGTAGAACAGATATTCGCGGTTTCCGTCCCCCCCGCGAATAGGGCTGCCGGTTTCCCCGAGAACCGGAACTGACGCCCGCGCGAAAAACGCGCGGGCGTTTTCCTTGGCCAGCTCCACCGCCGCTTCATCCTTCACCAGTCCGCCCTTGCCCACGAATTTCGGGCCGACCTCGAACTGGGGCTTGAAGAGCACGATCATCTCACCGCCCTCACCCAGGAGCTCAAGCGGGCGGGCGAGCACCTTCTCGAGGCTGATGAAGCTGGCGTCGCAGACCAGAAGCTCCGGCGCAGCATCCTCGATCAGTTCGCGGGTCAGATTGCGGGCGTCCGTCCCTTCAAGGCTCAGCACCTGCGGATGCGCTCTGAGGGCCGGGGCGAGCTGATCGCGTCCCACATCCACAGCAACAACCCGGGCGGCGCCCCGCTCCAGCAGCACCTCTGTGAAGCCGCCAGTGCTCGATCCGATATCCAGACACCGCTTGCCCGCCGGATCGACATCGAAAGCGTCCAGCCCCTTCACGAGCTTCAGGGCCGCCCGACTGACATAGGGGTGGGCCGCCTCGGCGACGATCTCCGCCCCTTCCGGGATGGTCTGGGAGGGTTTCACGAGGATGACATCGTTCACGGACACCTTGCCCGCCGCAATGGCGGCCTGCGCCCTAGCCCGGGTGTCAAAATAGCCGTGCTCAACAAGGTATTTGTCTGCGCGCATCGCGTCCTCGCCTTCAGGCGGCTGCTTTTATCCATGCCCGGCTGAAAAACCAAATCCCCAATTGAGTGACCGCAGTCACCTTTTCTGGCATCCTGATCCGATGACCGGATTACGTGACGCCAAGAAAGCCCAGGTGCGCGAAGCGCTCTATCAGGCCGCGCTCGAGCAGTTTCGCAGCTGCGGCTATGAACAGACCTCGATTGCCGACATCTGCAAGGCGGCAGGCGTCGCCAAGGGCACCTTCTTCAACCACTTTCCCACCAAGGCGCATATTCTGGCGGACTGGTATGATGCTGCGATGCAGGCTGCGGACTTCATGACCCGCGCCAACACGGACCAGACGCTGAAGTCCGCCTTCCTCAGTCAGGCCCAGAATGCGGTGACCTTCGCCAGCAACGAACCTGTTCTCTGGCGCGCCAAACACGCTTACGCGCCCCAGTCAGACGATATCCAGCGCACAGAGCGCGACACCGATCTTCGCGTCCAGACCCAGGCCGCCACGCTGGTCAAAACAGCGCAGGAGCGCGGCGAGATCCGTCGGGATATCGAGGCGGATGCGCTCGCCGCACTCTATATTTCCACGGTCACAGGCGTCATCCGTCAATGGCTCAACACCGGTGAGAGTTTTGACCTGAAGGCGGCGCTGGATGACCGCATCCTCACGATCCTGGCCCTCGCCGCCGCCTGAGCGCTTGACTTTCCCGTCGCGCAAACCCAAAAGGTGACCACGGTCACTTTTTCGGGTTCGCCAATGCTGCTTCTCCTCACGCTCCTGTTCGCGCTTTTCCAGGGGGCGACGTCCGCCCATCCCATCTTTGACGAGAACGGCGCGCTCGACCCGCGCGCCCAGGGCGTCTGGTACAGCCGGGAAAAGGGCTGGATCCTCGAGATCGACGAGCGCGGCGTCACCCGATGGCAAGATACGCAAGCCGGCTGCTACGCCAGCCCTGCCCCCGATGAGAGCACGCCGATGATGGGTCAGGTGGAGTACCGCCTGTTCCGGCCGTCCCGCAACGGCCAGTCTATCCGCCTGAACTATCTGCCCGGCGACGCCTCGGCCCATTTCGAGCGGCTCGACGCCCTGCCGCAAGCCTGCGGGGCCGAAGATCTGAGCTCTGAAACCGCTGTCTTCGACGTTTTCACCAGCGTGATGGCCTCTCATTACAGCTTCTTTCAGGCCCGCGGGGTGAACTGGGACGCCCTTGTGGCTCGCGCACGTCCGCAAGTGCATGACGGCATGGGCCAGGCCGCGCTCTGGGATGTCCTGGCGGGCCTTCTGGAGCCGCTGGGCGATTCCCACACCAAGATGGTGGGGCTGGTGAACGGCGAACCCCGCCGGGCCCAGGCCGGGCTGGGAACCACCCTGCCGATGATCCGGGAGGGCATGGGCGAAGGCGCCTGGCTCAATGGCCTTGTCGATCAGCTGTTCAATGACGTGCTCGACCCCGGCGCAGAGCTGATCGCGGACCGGGTGATCGTGGGCGAGATCACGCCTGATAGCGGCGCGCCCATCGGCTATATCCAGATCTTCACCATGGGCGGCTTCACCCATGAGCACACGCCCGGCACGATCGAGTGGTCTCAGGCGGAGCTCGCGGCGCTGTCCGACATGCTGGATGACGCCCTCACCCGCTTTGCGGATGACCAAGCCATCATTCTGGACCTGTCCAACAATCGCGGCGGTTATGACGCCGTCACCCGCGCCATCGCGGCGCGCTTCACCGATGAGACGTTTCTGGGATATCGCGTCAGCGTGCCGGGCGCGCCCGAGGCGGATCAGGACTATGTCATCACCCCTTATGACGGCGTGCGGTACACGGGTCCGGTCTATGTCATGACCAGTGATGTGACGGTGTCTGGCGGCGAGATCACCACCCTGATGCTGCGCCAACGGCCGAACGTCATTCTGGTGGGTGGAACCACGCGCGGCGCCTTCTCGACCCCGCTGGCGAAGCCCCTGCCCAATGGCTGGTATCTGGAATTGTCCAACGAGGTGTTTGAAGACAGCGAGGGCCATGTCTTTGAAGGCCGGGGCATCCCGCCCGTGCTCGCCTTCGACATCTATCCCGAGGACGCACCCGTCGCCGGCCACAAGGCCGCCATCGAGCGCGTCGTCGCGATGATCGAGGCGGGTTAGGCCAGCGCCGCCGCCGCGTCCGCCTGCCGACCAAGCGCATCCAGCACTTTCGCGGTGATGTGCTTGGCGTTCAGACCCGCGGTTTCGTACATGCCGTAGGGGCTGTCCTGATCCTGGAAAATGTCCGGCAGGGTCATGGTGCGGATCTTCACGCCCGCATCGAGCGCGCCGTCTTCGGCCAGGAAGTGCAAAACGAAGGCGCCAAAGCCGCCCACTGCGCCCTCTTCAATGGTGATCAGCACTTCATGCTCACGCACCAGCGTGCGGATGAGATCATGATCGAGCGGTTTGGCGAAGCGGGCGTCCGCCACGGTCGGGTTCAGGCCATAGGCCGCCAACTCGTCCGCGCTCTTGAGCACTTCGCCCAGACGCGCGCCAAAGGACAGGATGGCGACGCCCGCGCCCTCGCGCACGATGCGGCCCTTGCCGATCTCGAGCGGGATCAGCTCTTTGGGGATTTCAACGCCCAGCCCCTCGCCGCGCGGATAGCGGAAAGCGCTTGGACGGTCGTCGATCTCGTTGGCCGTGGCGACCATGCGCGCGAGCTCCGCCTCGTCGGCGGCGGCCATCAGCACCATCCCCGGCAGGGCGCCCATATAGCCCACATCGAACGCGCCGGCATGGGTGGCGCCATCCGCGCCCACAAGACCCGCCCGATCGATGGCGAAGCGCACCGGCAGGGACTGGATCGCCACATCGTGGACGACCTGGTCATAGCCGCGCTGCAGGAAGGTGGAATAGATCGCCGCATAGGGTTTGAGGCCCTCCGCGGCGAGGCCCGCGGCGAAGGTCACCGCATGCTGTTCGGCGATGCCGACATCAAAGGCGCGGTCGGGATAGGCGGCGGCGAATTTGTCCACGCCCGTCCCGCCCGGCATGGCGGCGGTGACAGCGCAGATCTTCTCGTCGGTTTCAGCGAGCTGGATCAGCGCATTGGCGAAGACGCCGGTATAGCTCGGCGCCGCCGGTTTGGATTTCTGCTGCTCGCCGGTGACGACGTTGAACTTGGCGACGCCGTGATACTTGTCGTCCGCCGCTTCGGCGGGGGCATAGCCCTTGCCTTTTTGCGTCACGGCGTGGATCAGGATCGGCCCCTCGCCGGCATCACGCACATTACGCAGCACGGCGACGAGCTGGTCCATGTCATGGCCGTCGATCGGGCCCACATAGCGGAAGCCCATTTCCTCGAACAGGGTGCCGCCCATGGCCATGCCGCGCAGATATTCCTCGGCCCGGCGCGCGTGCTCCTTCACGCCCAGCGCCTCGGCGACGCCGCGCCCGAGCTTGCGGATGGAGTTATAGCTTTTCGAGCTGACCTGACGAGCGAAGTAATGGCTCATCGCGCCCACGGGCGGGGCGATGGACATGTCATTGTCATTGAGGATGACAATGAGATCTTTCTTCATGTCCCCGGCATTGTTCATGGCCTCATAGGCCATGCCCGCGGACATGGAGCCGTCGCCGATGACCGCGACGACCTTGCGGCCCTCTTCGTGCTTGAGGTCGCGGCCCACAGCAAAGCCCAGCCCCGCAGAGATCGAGGTCGAGGCGTGCGCGGCGCCGAAGGGGTCGTAGTCGCTTTCAGAACGCTTGGTGAAGCCGGACAGGCCGCCGCCCTGGCGCAGGGTGCGGATGCGATCGCGCCGCCCGGTCAGGATCTTGTGCGGATAGCATTGATGGCCCACATCCCAGATCAGGATATCGCTGGGGGTATCAAACACATGGTGCAGGGCGACGGTCATCTCGACCACGCCCAGACCGGCGCCCAGATGCCCGCCCGTCACCGAAACAGCGTCGATGGTTTCCGCCCGCAACTCCTCCGCTACGGCTTTCAGGAAGGAAAGGTCGCGGTTCTTCAGATCCTGCGGTGAGCTGATCTGATCAAGATGCGGGGTATCGGGCATGCGCCGTGTCCTTGTTGTCTTGTTCTAATCTAGGCGTCAGGACTGCCGGGCCAAAACAAAATCCATCAGTTGACGCAGCATGTCGGCGTCCTTGCCGAACACGTCAAGATGGGCTTTCGCCTGATCGGCCAGCCTTGCGGCCCGGTCACGCGCGTCCTTCACCCCGAGTATCGAGACGAAATTGGCTTTTCCTTGACCGGCGTCCTTGCCGGTGCGTTTGCCGGTCAGGCTCTCATCGCCTTCCGCGTCCAGAAGGTCATCGACGATCTGGTAACACAGACCAAGGTCATGTGCGAAACCTTCCAGCGCAATGCGCTGAGCGCGGTCAGCATTGGCGATCACCCCGCCCGCCTCGGCGCAGAAGCTGATCAGGGCGCCGGTCTTCATGCGCTGACAGCGGGTGATGATGCCGATATCGCTCAGCTCGCCCGCCTCGACGGCCATGTCGATCATCTGGCCGCCCACCATGCCGCGCGGTCCGGACGCTTTCGAGAGACGCAGCACCAGCTCGGCGCGAACCGCGGGATTGGAGTGGGTTTCAGGATCCGCCAGCAGCTCGAAGGCCTGGCTCTGCAAGGCATCGCCCGCCAGAACCGCGGTCGCCTCGTCGTATTCCTTGTGGACGGTCGGACGACCGCGACGCAGATCATCATCATCCATGCACGGCAGATCGTCATGAACCAGCGAATAGGCGTGCACGCACTCCACCGCGCAGGCGGCGCGCAACAGGGCGCGTTCATCCGCGCCCACCAGGAACCCCGCCTCGATCAGAAGGAAGGGCCGCAAACGCTTGCCCGGACCGAGCGCGGCGTAGCGCATGGCGGAGATGACCCGCGCTTCCGGACCATCCGGACGCGCCAGCAGCGCATCCAGCGCGACCGTGACCCGGTCTGCGGTCTCGGTGAGATGGGTGTCGAACGCGCTCATGACACCCGCGCCCCGTTCGGCGCATCCCCATCGGCGTTGAGCAAGAGGATCGAGCCGTCCGTATCGGTCACGCCCAGCACCAGCACTTCGGACCGCACCGGACCGATCTGACGCGGCGGGAAGTTCACCACCGCCAGCACGCGGCGGCCGATCAGCGTCTCCGGCTCATAATGCACGGTGATCTGGGCGGAGCTTTTCTTCTCGCCAATCTCGGGACCGAAATCGACCCACAGCTTGATCGCAGGTTTTCGAGCTTCGGGGAAAGGCTCGGCGCGCACAATGGTTCCAAGCCGGATATCGGTCTTGAAGAAGTCCTCGGGCGCGATGTCAGGCTGGACCGGTTCGGAGGTCATGCGCCTAGCCCAGGTCCGCCGGTTCAGCGCTGAGGGCGCCATCAGCCTGCTCGACAATCTTGTCGACCTTGAGCTGGGCTTCGCGCAGGCGCGCCTCGCAATGGGCCTTCAGGGCCGCGCCGCGCTCATACATGGCGATGGACTTTTCGAGCTCCACCTCGCCGCGCTCAAGCTGAGCGACAATGGTCTCGAGCTCTTTCAGCGCGGTCTCAAAGCTCATCTGGGCGATTTCAGCGGAGGGGGCGTCAGTCATCGCTACAGCCTTCTGATCAGGAATACATGAGCCCCACAATCGCGAAAGATCGCCGAGGATCAAGCCGCCTGTGCGCTAGCGCTTCAGCTCATAGCGGCGCCAGGACCAGTATCCGTCCCCGCCATCGCGCACGCAGGTCCAGCCCTGACGCTTGAGTTCAGGGCGCAGCATGCGGTTGAACCAGCCATGGGCGAACAGGGCGACGCCGCCCGTCTGGGCCGCATTCACCAGCTTTTCCGCCGCGGCCGCTGCGCGCACCTCGGCCTGGGCGCGGCTCTCGCCATCCCGGGAAAAGCCAAGCCACCATGAACAGCGTGCGAACACGCCCCAGGTCCGCGCCTGCATTTTCCAGGGCAGAGAGGGCGGCGGCAAAGGCGCCTCGACAAACAGGCTGTCATGCTCGATGGGGCGGTCGCCCACGGTGGCGCGCGCTGTTTCCATGGCGCGCGGCAGCGTGGAGGAGAACAGCGTGTCCGCGTATTCCGCCTGCTCGACCAGGCTCGGCGGAGAGACCTGTCCCGGTTTCAACCCGGCCCGATCATACGCCGCCCACCAGTCCACATAGCCGCGCCAGTCCATAACCGCGCGCCGATCCGCGTCGGGCTCGCCATGGCGTGCGATGATGATGGGGCCCGGCCCGGTCTGGCTGTCGGCTTTGGTCATGAACGGTCTTGAGCGATCTCATTGAACACGTGCTGACAGCCGCCCCTCGCCCGGACAGACCGACTGCAGTCCCACGCCCCCCGTCGTGAGAGCCGCGGCCCCCATGAGTCAAGCGTGACGTCTTGGTACCCGCCCTCCCCGCGCGGCACAAGCAAGGATGACGCGGCCGTGTGCGATGAGGCCCCTGAGGGCTTGTCCGCCTGAAGAGAGGATAACGGAACCCAGCCTGCGACAGGCACAGGTTCCGCCGCAGCCGCTTTCGACCGATGAGATCCGCGCGTGCGATTCGTCGCGGGCTGTCAGGACGCTCCCGACACCCTAACCGGCATGGGACGGATCGCTGCCGTTCGCCCGGGCATGCGCCGCCACGAGCGAGGGCATCATTTCAAAGCCGGGTTCGAACTCGGAATAATTGCAGGTGATCTCCTCGCCCGGGGCAATGTCGGCGATGGCGTAGCCATAAACGGAATCGCGAAAATCCGTGTTCGGGGTCAGCGAGTGGTTCATGTGGCGGCCATTATCCGCATCGAGCACCAGAACGTCGGGTTTGCCCGGATAGGGATAGGTGTAGCGGTCGACAAAGCGACGAATGGACTCGGGCAGGGAGTCCAGCTCGGCGAGCGCGATCAGCCGGTCAAACTCCGGCGCGAAACGATAGATCATCTGGCCGGCGCGGATCGGTTCGGCGGCGAACACGCCGACGCCCTCGATCGCACTCGGTCCGACATAGGTGTCGATGAGCAACATGGGTCAGAACGCCCTGGGCTCCGCGCGTCGACGCGGATCAAGGATACAGCGCGGCCTGACAGGCAGGACCGACGCAGAGTGCGACGCTCCAGCGCCTATGATGCTCCATTGGGGAAAAATGCAAGCGGATTGTTGGCCGCGCCCCTGAGACGCGCGGCCAAATCCTTGATCTAATGGCCCAGCTGAACATCCATGATCTTGACGCCCTCGGGCGCCGCCGGTTCTTCAGGCACGAAGAAGTCCGGCAGAAGCTCTTCACCCGGGGTGACGCTGAACTGATCGAGATCGGTGACGCCTTCGCTGACCAGGAAGCTGTCATCAATCAGGAAATTGCCGGTGAACTCCGCCGCCGGCTTGGTGAGCACGCGATAGGCGGTCTCGGCCAGGATGTCGGGCTTGCGGCAGTTTTTGAACGCATCCTCACCCGCCAGCACATTGGCGATGGCGGCGGTGGCGACGGCGGTGCGCGGCCAGATGGCGTTCGCGGCGATCTTGCCCTTGAACTCGCCCGCCCAGCCCAGAATGCACAGGCTCATGCCGTATTTGGCCGAGGTGTAGGCCACGTGCGGCGCGAACCATTTCTCGCGCATGTCGAGCGGCGGGGACAGCGCCAGAATGTGCGGGTTCTCGGCTTTCTCGAGATAGGGCAGCGCTTTCTGGGTGACGAGGAAGGTGCCGCGCGCATTCACCTGATGCATCAGGTCCCAGCGCTTGATCGGCGTGTCCTTGGTGGGCATCGGGAAGATGGCCGATGCATTGTTCACGACGATATCGATGCCGCCAAAGGTCTCCACCGTCTTGGCGATGGCGGCGTCCACACTGGCTTCGTCGCGAATGTCGCACACCAGCGGCAAGGCCTGGCCGCCCGCCTTTTCAATGGCTTCAGCGGCGGTATGAATCGTGCCTTCGAGCTTGGGGTGCGGTTGATCGGTCTTCGCCGCAATGACGATATTCGCGCCATCCTGCGCACAGCGCTCGGCAATGGCCAGACCAATGCCGCGGCTTGCGCCCGTAATGAAAAGAGTCTTGCCCTTCAGGGACATGCTTTCCTCCCGCTCCTGAATGAAGCGAGAGGATAACACTGTTATATCCAGAAAGACAGCCCCGAGGCTGAAGGACTAGATCGGCCGCCAGACGCGCCAGCCCGGACAGGTCATGCCTTCCTCACGGCGACAGGAGGCGAAGGTGAACAGGACGGTCCAGGCCTTGCCGACCACCAGATCGCGATGGACATAGCCGATCCCGCGCGAGGCGCGGCTGTCGAGCGAGGCGTCGCGATTATCGCCCATCAGGAAGAGATGGTTCTCGGGCACGTTGAACGGCCCCACATTGTCCAGAAGCGCATTGTCGGACCGCTCATAGATCTCGTGCACCTTCCCGCCCGGCAGGGTCTCGAGATAGACGGCGGCCTCGACCTGGGCGCCCTCACGGTCGCGATAGCGCACCACGCCTTCAGGATCGCGCGGCACCAGCTCGTCATTGATGTAGAGCCGTCCCTCGCGCATCTCGATGCGGTCGCCGGGCAGGCCGATGACGCGCTTGATCAGGTTGATGCCCTGGGCGGGATCACGCACCACGACCACATCGCCGCGCTTGGGCGTGGAGCCGAACAGCCGCCCCGACCAGCTGTCAGGCAAGCGGTAGCCGAGCCCAAGCGGCAGGGAATGCCGTGAATAGCCGTACGCAAATTTCGACACCAGAACGCGATCGCCCACCTGGATGGCGGGCTGCATGCTTTCTGAAGGGATGTGGAAGGCGGCGAACACGAACGTGACCAGCACGAACCAGACCGCCACCACCCCGGCCAGGAAGCGGATCGTTTCCCCCACTTCCGACATCGCCTTGCCGCCGAAACGACGTACTTGCTCATTCATTTCAGTTTTACCGCCGTTCCATAGGCGAGCACTTCAGCCGTGCCTTCCATGACCGCCGCGGTGGAGAAGCGGAAGGTGACCACCGCGTCTGCGCCCATGGCTTCTGCATGACTGACAAGACGGCCCAGCGCCTGTTCCCGCGCCTCGGCCATCAGCTTGGTGTACTCGCTGACTTCGCCCCCGACCAGATTGCGCAATCCAGCCACAAAATCACGTCCAAAAAAACGCGCGCGAACCACGCTGCCGCGCGCAATGCCGATGACAGCCTCGACCTCACGACCGGGAATATCATCGGCCATGGTGACGAGAACAGGGGCGCGCGTCGCGGGATGTTCAGGGGTGTTGCTCATGGAAAGCCCTTTTAAACAAACCTGTTAACCCAGCACATTGATCGCGCCACAATCACACGGAGAAAGTTAAAGATTAACTCGCAAGCCCCAGTTCACAATGCTTATTGGCGCCTGACAAGATGACAGCTGACAGGGTCTTCACTTGACGCAACCAAGCCGTGACGGCTGAGTTATAAAGGTCACAGAAGGCGCAGCGGCAAATTGCGGAGATCCGGCATGGCCCCCACAGACACCTCTCCCCCGAACCCCGATGACGCACCCGACAGCGCGCGCGACCAGAATAGCGACCGCGTCCTGGCCGTCATCAACTATGCCTTGCTGCTGGTTGGCATCAGCAATGGCGTCACCGTTCTGATTGCGGCCATCCTCGCCTATGTGCGCAAGGACAACGCCGATCCGCTGGTGAAGAACCATTTTCAGTTCCAGATACGCACCTTCTGGTACTGGCTGGCGATGGTGGTGGTCGGCGCGCTGACCTGGATCTTCCTGATCGGCGGGCTGATCCTGCTGCTGGCGACCATCTGGCTCGCCATCCGGTCAGCGGTGGGGCTGATCCGTCTTGTGGACGGCCGCCCGCACCCTGACCCGACCGGGTTCTGGATCTAGCGCCTAGGCGCTTTCCAAGACCGTTTCGCCCGGCGCGAAGATCGGGTCGTAACCGATCTGGATCTCACCCAGCAGGCCCTGGGCCCCGGTGAGCACGCTCTGGGCGAAGATATTGGCGATGGAGATGCGCGCCTGCGCGTAGCTTTCATCGCCATCGGCTTCCTTGATCTTGCGCTGGGCCGCCACGGCGCCCACGCACAGCAGCCAGCCGCCCGTCACATCGCCCGCAAGCTTGAGATAGGCCGTGGCGCCGGCAAGCCGGTCCGCGTCAGACGCCTTGAGCATGAAGGCCGTCGCTTCTTCCAGCGCATCGCAGGCGGGTTTCAGCGCCTCGGCCAGCACCGGAAGCTCGGGGTTCGAGCTGGTGATGCAGTCCTCGATGGTCTGACGTACATCCTCGATCAGCTCGCCCATGGCCGTCCCGGCATCGCGCGCCAGCTTGCGGCCCACAAGGTCGATGGCCTGAATGCCGTTGGTGCCTTCATAGATCGGAGCGATCCGGGCATCGCGCAGGTGCTGGGCGGCGCCGGTCTCCTCGATGAAGCCCATGCCGCCATGCACCTGAACGCCCATGGAGGCCACGTCCACGCCCATATCGGTGCACCAGGCCTTGGCGATCGGGATCATCAGATCCTCACGGCGCTTGGACCAGGCCTTCTCGTCGGCGTCGTCATGGTGCTCGCCCAGATCGGCTTCGACGGCGGCGTGATAGCAGATGGCGCGACCGGCCTCGATCTTCGCCTTCATCACCGCCAGCGTGCGGCGCACATCGGGGTGGTGGATGATCGCGTGCGGGCCGTGATCGTCCATGTTGATGGCGCGGCCCTGCTTGCGGTCCTTGGCATAGGCCAGCGCCTGCTGATAGGCGCGCTCGGCGATGCCGACCCCCTGCACGCCCACATTCAGGCGCGCGGAATTCATCATGATGAACATGGCGGCCATGCCCTTGAACTCGTCGCCCAGAAGCCAGCCCTTGGCGCCGTCATATTCCATCGTGCAGGTGGGCGAGCCGTGAATGCCCATCTTGTGTTCCAGCCCGATGGCCTGCAGCGCATTGCGCTCGCCCGGATTTCCGTCCGCATCGGGGATGAATTTCGGCACGATGAACAGCGAAATGCCCTTGGTGCCCGCAGCCCCGTCCGGCGTGCGCGCCAACACCAGATGGATGATGTTCTCGGCGCAGTCATGCTCGCCCCAGGTGATGTAGATCTTCTGACCCGAAATCGCCCAGGACCCGTCGCCATTGGGTTCCGCCTTGGTGCGCAGCGCGCCCACATCCGACCCGGCGCCCGGCTCGGTCAGGTTCATGGTCGCCGACCATTCGCCCGAGAGGATCTTGCCCAGATAGAGCGCGCGCTGTTCCTCAGAGCCGACGGCGATGAGGGATTCAATCGCGCCAAAGGACAGCATCGGGCCCAGGCCGAACGCCATGTTGGACGATTGCAGCATCTCCATCAGCGCGCAGCCCAGCGCCTTGGGCAGGCCCATCCCGCCCATATCGGTGGGGAATTGCAGACCCTGCCAGCCGCCTTCAACGAACTGGGCGTAGGCTTCCCTGAAGCCGTCCGGCGTGGTCACGACGCCGTCCTTGAGCGTGCAGCCCTGCTGGTCGCCGCTGCGGTTGATCGGGGCCAGAACGTCATTGGCGAGCTTGGCGGCCTCATCCAGAATGGCGGGCGTCAGGTCCGAGGAGAATTCCGGAAAGGCGCCTGTGGCGTTGACGCTGTCGAGCGCGGCAACTTCTTCCAGGGCGAAACGGATATCGCGAACCGGGGCGCGGTAGCTCATGGTGAGGTTTCCCTTCCAGCGTTACATTTGGTCCGAACATAGCGCGTTTGCTGCAAAGCGGGAGTCGGACTTCAGGCTTTTGGACAGGACCGCATGTCGCATGGCGACGTACACCATGTGAAAGCTGAAGCCGAAAGAGTCGTTCAATGATGCTGCGATTGCTTCTATCCGTTCTCATCACTCTCAGTCTCGCCGCCTGCGTCTCCGCTCCCACGCGCGACCCCGCCCGCCTGCCTTCCGGCCAGTGGGCGCTCGACCCGGCGCATGCCAGCACGCACTGGCAGGTCCGGCATATGGGGCTGTCCTGGTATACAGGACGGTTCGAGGAGATTGACGCTCGTCTCGACTTTGACCCGGCGAACCCCGAAGCAGCGCAGCTGACCGCAATCATCCAGGCCGATTCCGTTTCCACGGGCGATCCGGACTTTGATCAGACCCTGTGCGGCGGCGGCTGGTTTGACTGTGACGCCCACCCCGAGATCGTCTTCACCTCCGACCGGATCGAGGTGACCGGGGAGGACACCGGCCGGGTGCACGGCCAGCTTCAGCTCAAGGGCGTCACACGTCCGGTCATTCTGGAAACCCGGTTCTATGGCGGCGTGTTCAACCCACTCGAAGGCCGGCAGGCCCTGGGATTTCACGCGGAGACGACAATTGACCGCACCCAATTCGGCGTCGGACGTCTTCCCGGAAATCTGATAGGCGATACAGTACGCATACACATCGAGGCGGAATTCCTCCGCGCCCGACAGGAGTAAGTCATGACTGCCGCCCCTGAGTCCTCACGTTACACCACGGTCGCCATCATCCTGCACTGGCTGATCGCCATCCTTCTGGTGAGCCTGATCGCTGTGGGCTGGTGGATGGAGGATCTAGGCGAGGCCGCCCGCGCCGGCGAGATCAGTTTTGATTTCACTCGCGCCGTCTACAACTGGCACAAGACGATCGGCATTCTGGTCCTGCTGTTGTCGCTGGCGCGCCTGGGCTGGCGTTTCACCCATCCGGTACCGGCCCTGCCCTCGACCATGAAATCCTGGGAGGCGCTCGGCGCGCGCGCGGCGCATATCGGCTTCTATGTCGTGATGATCGGCATGCCGCTGATCGGCTGGGCGATGGTGTCCCACAGCTCCCTGCCCACGCGCCTGTTCAATGTGGAGGGTTTCAACCTGCCGGGCCTGCCGGTGCCGGAGAGCGAATTCCTGCACGAGGCGCTTGAAAGCGCGCACAGCGCGGGCGCCTGGGTGATCATCGTCCTGCTGGCCCTGCATGCAGGCGCGGCGCTCAAGCACCATTTCCTGGATCGGGACGGCGTTCTGAACCGGATGGTTCCGGGCCTGAACGTGCCGCCCCAGAACACGACGGACTGATCCTTTCCGATCCGGAAGCACCCCCTTTCGCGAAGCGCGGCTTGTTTGCCCGCGCCGCCATCGTATCTCTCTGGCGGACAGCGCGGCGATCCAGCCCGCTTCGCAAAGGAGGTCCCCATGCGCAGATTTTCCCTGATCGCCCCGCTCGCGGCCGCTCTGGCGCTTGGCGCCCCGGCCCTCGCACAGGACTGGGTGCTGGATGAGGACGCCAGCCAGATCCGCTTTGAAACTCAGGCGTTCGGCAGCACGGTTGAGGGCGGGTTCGAGGATTTTAGCGCCGAGATCACCCTGGATCCGGACAATCTTGACGCCGCCCGGATCCACGCCGTCGTCCAGACAGGCTCCGCCATCATCGGCAATTCAGATTACCGCGAGACCCTGCGCGGCCGAGCGGGCCTGAATGTGTCGGGTTTTCCCGAAGCGGTGTTTGACTCCTCTTCCATCACCCGGGAGGGCGAGACCTACCGCGCGGACGGCGTGCTGACGATCAAGGGGGAGGATAACCCCGCGGTTCTCACCTTCACCCTCGAGATCACGGGCGACCGGGCGGTGGCGAACGGCGAGATGACCGTGATGAGTCGCAGCTTCGGCGTGGGCGCCAATGACTGGGACGGCGCCGGGGAGGAAGTGACCTTGCAACTTCATATCGAGGCGGACGCGGCGCAGGAGTAAGATTGCACCCCGGACGGGCCGCAGCTACCTAACCGGGATGAACCGCCCGATCCCGCCTTCCGATACGCCGATCCTCAGTGCGACCGATCCCGCCGCGCTTGAGGAGGCCGCGCGTCTTATCAAAGCGGGCGGGTGCGTCGCGCTTCCCACCGAGACGGTCTATGGCCTGGCCTGTGATGCGACAAACGCTGACGCGGTGGCGGGCGTGTATGAGGCCAAGGGCCGCCCCAGCTTCAATCCGCTGATCTGTCATGTGGACACTGTCGAGCGCGCCCGGGCGCTGATAGATCTCGATGAGACGGGCGAGCAGCTGGCTGACGCCTTCTGGCCCGGTCCGCTGACGCTTGTCGCTTCCAAACGCGCGCCCTCTCCGGTCAGCGATCTGGCGGCGGCGGGCCTCGACAGCCTGGCGGTGCGATTGCCCCGGTCAGAGGCGCTGCGCGCGCTGGTCAGCCGCCTTGATGCGCCGCTGGCGGCGCCCAGCGCCAATGCATCCGGCACGATCAGCCCCACCACGGCGCAGCATGTCAAAGACAGCCTGAACGGGCGCATCCATCTTATCCTGGATGGCGGCGCCTGCCCGGTCGGTGTGGAGAGCACCATCGTCTCGCTCCTGGAGCCCGGACGCCCCACCCTCCTGCGCCCGGGCGGCGTGGCGCGTGAACAGCTCGAAACGGTGTGTGGCGCACTGGGCCGGGCCGGAGCGGCGAATCAGGCTGCGCCGACCGCACCGGGACAGCTGACCAGCCACTACGCGCCCAACGCGAGTGTGCGCCTGAACGCAACCGCCCCGCTAGCGGGCGAGTCCTATTTGGGGTTTGGCGCGCAACCTGAAAGCGACGATATTGTATTTTTTAATCTTTCCCCGAAGGGTGACCTAGTCGAAGCCGCCACGAATCTGTTTACTGGTCTACGTTGGCTGGATTCAGCCAGTGACCGCATCGCTGTCGCCCCCATTCCGGAAACCGGACTGGGCGAAGCGATAAACGACCGCCTCAGACGTGCGGCTGCAGAGCGTTAGAACAACTGCTCAAGGTTGCATTCAGATTCTGGATGATAGAACGCTCGCCATGAACAACGGTCTCTACATCGCCTCCTTCCGCACCCCGCTGGATGACGCCAAGGGCGTGATCATGATCCAGGACCAGAAGGTCATGGGTGGAGATTCCGGCATGTACTATGTCGGCTCCGTGTCCGGTCCGGATAATGATCTTCAGGTGAAGATGGTCGTGACCAATCATGACCCGTCCCGACTGTCGGTCTTCGGCGAATTCGACAAGTTCGCCCTTACCCTGACCGGCAAACGCGAAGGCGATTCCTACGTCTTCCAGGGCCGCGCCGACGCCGCGCCGTCCATGCGCTTTGAAGCGGTGCTGGAAAAAGCCGCGGATTAGTCTCAAACAGCGCGGATCGGGTCTTGTTCTCCCCGATGCGGCGGTTGCACACTGCCGCCATGAGCACGAACACCCTCACCCGCCTCAAGTCCGTCCTCGATCCCAAAGCGTGGAGCGAGGACCCTGACGAGCTCGCCCCGCATGCGCGCGACTGGCGCGGACGCTATCAGGGCGCCTCGCCGCTCCTTCTCAAACCCTCGACCACCGAGGAAGTGAGCCGCATCCTGTCGCTCTGCAATGCAGGCGGCGTGAAGGTGATCCCGCAAAGCGGCAATACGGGACTTGTGGGCGGATCGACCCCGCAGGGCGAGGTGGTGCTGTCGCTCAAGCGCATGAACCAGATCCGCACCATCGATGCGGCCAATGACTCCCTCACCTGCGAGGCGGGCGCCATTCTGGAAAGCGTGCAGGAGGCCGCGAAGGCCCGCGGCAAGCTCTTCCCCCTGTCGCTGGGCGCCCAGGGCTCCGCGATGATCGGCGGATTGATCTCCACGAACGCCGGCGGCGTGCATGTGCTGCGCTACGGCATGATGCGCGAGCTCGTACTGGGCCTCGAAGCCGTCCTGCCCGATGGCCGCGTCCTGTCGGACCTGACGGGCCTGCGCAAGGACAATACGGGCTACGACCTCAAACAGCTCTTCATCGGGGCGGAAGGCACGCTGGGCGTGGTCACCGCCGCAACGCTGAAACTCTTCGCCCGTCCCGCCTCGACCGCGGTCGCCATCGCGGCGGTTGAGAGCCCGGCTCAGGCGGTGGAGCTTTTAGGGCATATGAAGGACGCCACAGGCTCGGTCGCGGCCTTCGAGCTGATGCCGAAGATCGGGCTTGATCTCGCCGTGCATCACCTGCCCGGCGCGCGCCATCCGCTGGACTCGGACCCCGCCTGGACCGTGCTCATCGAGCTTGTGAGCCCGGAAACCGACCGCGCCCAGGCATTGATGGAAAGCGCGCTCGAAACCGCCTTTGAAAAGGGCATCGTCTCGGACGCGGCGCTGGCGCAGACCGAAGCGCAGATGGCGGAATTCTGGGCGCTGCGCGAGGGCATTCCCGAAGCGGAAAAGGCCCATGGCAAGGCCGCCAAGCACGATGTCTCCGTTCCGGTCTCGCGTATGCCCGCCTTCATGGAGGAAGCCGCCGCCAAGGCCGAAGCCATGATGCCCGAAGCCCTGATCATAGCCTTCGGCCATGTGGGCGACGGCAATGTGCACTTCAACGTCGCGCGCAAGACGCCCGGATCAGGCGATGACTTCGTCGCCGCCTGCGCCCCGGTCACAGAAGCGATCTATGACCTTGTGGACAAGCATGGCGGCTCGATCAGCGCCGAACACGGCGTGGGCGTCCTCAAGCGTGAAGAGCTGGCCCGGCGCAAGCCCGTCGAGGTGGCCGTCATGCGCGCCATCAAACAAACCCTTGACCCCAACGCCATCATGAATCCCCGGGTGATGCTGGGTATAGACTGAGCCTATGAGTCTGACCGGTTAAATTCATTGGCGCCGCAGGGGGCTCGCCCCTATCTCTGCCTCATTGATGACGGAGACGCCCATGCTGATTCTGCTTTCGCCCGCCAAGAAGCTCGACTTTTCCGAACGGGGTCACGCCCCGACCGCGACCCGTCCGGCCCTGATCGAGCGGACCAAGGAGCTGTCAAAGACCACGGCGAAACTCTCAGCCTCCAAGATCAAGTCCCTGATGCATCTCAGCGATGATCTGGCCGAGCTCAACCGTGAACGCTTCAAGGCGTTTGATCCGGATAGCACCGAGGGCCGCCCGGCGGCGATGGCGTTCAATGGCGAGGTCTATTCCGGCCTCGATGCGCCGACCCTCAGCTCTGAAGACCTGCAATGGGCGCAACAGCGCTTGCGTATCCTGTCGGGGCTTTATGGCGTGCTGCGGCCGCTCGACACGATCCAGCCCTATCGCCTGGAGATGGGCACGAAGCTGAAAACGCCCAAGGGCGGCAATCTCTATGATTTCTGGGGCGCGGATATCGCCAGCCAGCTTGAAGCCGATCTCCAAGGTCATCCGTCCAAGGCCGTCGTCAATCTGGCGTCCAACGAGTATGCCAAGGCGGCGAAGCTCAAATCGCTGAGCGTTCCGGTGATCAGCGTCGACTTCAAGGAAGAGAAGGACGGCCAGCTGCGCGCCCTGATGGTGTTCGCCAAGAAGGCCCGCGGCATGATGGCGCGCTGGATCATCGAGAATCGCATCGAGGACCCCGAGCGCCTGTCGGAGTTCAATGAAGAGGGGTATCGCTTCGACCCTGAGGGGTCGACGGCGGACACCCTGCTCTTCACCCGGCCCCAGCCGCCGAAGAAAAGCTAGCCCGAGCCCCTGCCAAAGCGCATGTCAGGCGCGTTCCGGACTTGACGCGGCTGCGAAATTCATCACCTGTTGAAGCTCTGCAATCCCCTTGTCTGGAGACCTGTTCATGAGCTCGATCCGTGTGGACCTGTCCGGCCATGCCGCCGTCATTACCGGCTCTTCATCCGGCATCGGCCTGCATATGGCCGAGGGTCTGGCCGCGAACGGCGCTGACATCGTGCTTAATGGTCTGGGCGATGCGGATGCGATCGAGACAGAGCGCCAGCGTCTCGCCGACTCCTATGGCGTGAAGGTGCTGTATCACGGCGCCAACATGCTCAAGCCGGATGAGATCGAGGATCTGATCGCCTTCACGGCGAAGGAGCTGGGGCGTCTCGACATTCTGGTCAATTGCGCCGGCATCCAGCATGTGGCGCCCGTGGATGAATTCCCGACCGAGAAATGGGACGCCATCATCGGCATCAACCTGACCAGCGCTTTCCACACCACCAAGCACGCCGTGCCGATCATGCGCAAACAGGGCCGGGGCCGCATCGTCAACATCGCTTCCGCGCACGCCCTGCGCGCCAGCCCGTTCAAGGCGGCCTATGTCTCGGCCAAGCACGGGCTGATGGGGCTGACCAAGACCGTCGCGCTGGAAACCGCCGAAGACGGCATCACGGTGAACTGCATCAATCCGGGCTATGTGAAGACGCCGCTCGTGGAGAACCAGATCGCCGACACCGCGAAGGCGCGCGGCATTTCCGAGGAAGAGGTGGTGCGCGACGTGATGCTATCCGCCCAGCCCACCAAGAAGTTCGTCACCTATGACGAACTGACCGGGGCCCTTCTCTATCTCGTCAGTGATGACGGCGCGAATGTGAACGGCAACGCCATCACCATTGATGGCGGCTGGACCGCGAAATAGCGATGACCGGGTCGGCTTCCTCCTCGTCGACCCGCAAACGGTCGAACGCGCCCCGCCCGGTCTCTCTCGCCCTTCAGGGCGGCGGCGCCCATGGCGCCTTCACCTGGGGCGTTCTGGACGCCCTTCTCGAAGACGGTCGCATCGCGCCCAAGGCCATCAGCGCCACCAGCGCCGGCGCCATGAATGCCTGCGCCCTCGTCATGGGGCGCGTGCGCGGCGGCGATGAAGGGGCGCGGCAAGCGCTCGATGAGTTCTGGCGCGCCGTCTCCCGCGCAGGCGGCGGATTCCTGCGCGCGCCGGGATGGTCGCGCCTCGCGCCCTGGTTTGACGCCCTGACCCGGCTGACCAGCCCTTATGACACCAATCCGTTCGGCTATGATCCCCTGCTCGACATCCTCGACAAGCAGATCGATTTCGACGCGATCCATGACTGCGCGGAAATCCAGCTCTTCATCGCCGCCACCTGCGTGACCACCGGGCGCAGCAAGGTGTTCTCCGGCGACGAGGTCACGCGCGACGCCGTGCGCGCGTCGGCCACCCTGCCCTTCATCCATCAGGCTGTGGAGATTGACGGCCAGCCGTTCTGGGATGGCGGTTTCACCGGCAATCCGGCGCTCTGGCCACTCTTCTATGCGGATGCGCCGCACGACCTTCTGATCGTGCACATCAATCCGATGGAGCGCCCGGGCACGCCCAAATCCGCTGAGGACATTCTCAACCGGGTCAACGAGATCACCTTCAACGCCAGCCTGCTGGCCGAATTGCGCGCTGTCGCCTTCGTCCAGCGCCTGATCCGCGATGACCTCCTGAAGGATCCACGCAAGGCCCAGCTGCGCAATATGCGCGTGCACTCGATCCGGGCTGATGACGCGATCTCGCAATACCCCGCCTCCAGCAAGTATGAGACGAGCTGGAGCTTCCTGACCGAGCTGCGCGATCGGGGACGAGAGACCGCCAGGGCCTGGCTGGACAGCTGTTCAGACAAGGTTGGCAAGGAATCGAGCGTGGATCTGCACGCCGAGTTCCTCAGCCAGCGCCGCTAGAACCTGTCGGGCAATCCTGCAGACCGGTTTCGCGGCTCCGACCGGCGCCCGGAAACGTCTACGCTTCCCCCTCGATCAGCCCCGGATCGTCCTCACGCACGCCATTCACGCGCCTTGACGCCTTGCGCAGGCCAAGCGACCCGTCCGGCGGCGCCGTCAGGAAGGGCCGCGGATCCGTTTCGGGATTCAGCCAGTCCGCAAACCGGCCTTCGGGGATGAATACCGGGCTGCGGTGATGGATATGAGCGATGTCATTGCTCGCCGCGGTCGTCAGAATGGCGAAGCTGTCGATGCGGTCCGCGCCCTCGCCCCAGCGCTCCCAGACCCCGGCCATGACCATGGGCTGTCCGTCCGTGCGAGTGATGTACCAGGGCTGCTTGGCGCCGGACTCGTCCCTGGACCATTCATAGAACCCGTCCGCCGGGATCAGCGCGCGGCGCCGCTCGAGCGCCTGCCGGAAGCTGGGCTTGTCGGCGGCGGTTTCCGATCGGGCGTTGATCAGCGGTTTGGCGCCGTCCGGGCCGGTTTTCGACCAGTGCGGCAGGAGCCCCCAGCGCACCTGGGTGAGGCGGAAGTCCTGCTGCCGTCCCAGACGGATGATCGGCAGGGCCTGCGTGGGCGCAGCGTTCCAGCTGGGTGGAAAATTCAAACGATCCAGCTTGCCGAACAGGGCTTCGAGCTGGACGAGGCTCAAACTCATGACATAACGACCGCACATCCCCGTTTCCTCACCCCGGAACCGTGAGAGGTCAAGCATGAAGGATCTGCCCCGCATCAGCGTCGGCCTTGTCGTCTGGCGTGAGGACGAGGTTCTCCTGATCCGCCGCGCCAACCCGCCCTCCCAGGGCTGCTGGTCCATTCCCGGCGGCAAGGTGGAGTTCGGTGAAACCCTGCATCAGGCCGGGCTTCGGGAAGTCCTTGAGGAGACCGGAATCCGCGCACAGGTCGACACCCTGATCGATGTGTTCGAATCCATTACCGAGCATGGCCATTACGTGATGGCGGATTTCTCGGCGCGCTGGCTCGGCGGCGAGCCGGAAGCTGGTGATGACGCGCTGGAAGCCGCCTTCTTCTCGCTTGAGGACGCCCTGAGACTGGTCGCCTGGGACGACACCCGGACCGCGCTCCGGCAAAGCGCTCAAAAACGCATAGGATAAAGGTCTTAGGCACAATCCAATGCGATGGTGTTTGACGGTCTGTTAAGCCGCACGCCCCGAGTATCGCGTATATTCCTATACCTGCGCGAGCCGTGAGGGCGATCATGAAACTGACCTTGAAGCACAAATTGCTGGCGGCCTTTGCTGGCGTCGCGGTGCTGGTTCTTGTCGTAGGCGCCTTCGGCTCCCTTGGGGCCCGCACCCTGGGTCAGATTTTCACCGACTACCGCCAGACCGCCCAGGCGAGTCTGATCTACAATGACATGAAACTCCGCCTGGAGGCCGCCCGGCGCTCCGCCTTCATCTGGCGCACCACCCAGAGCCCCGAGCATGCCCGGCGCTTTGACGAGCAGATCGAGATTTTCATTCACGACGCCGATCTGCAGGGCATGGCGGAAGAGCACGAATATGCAGACGCGTATCGCGCGTCTTTCCAGGAGGCTTTCGGACATCAACAGGTCCGGGACGGGCATTACGCCATCCAGACAGCGCTAGGCCCCCAGATCCGCATGCAACTCAGCCAGGTCATGCGTTCGGCCTATCAGGAGGGTGATGTGGAAGCGGCCTACCGGGCCGGCGTCGCCCAGGAGCATCTGATGCTGGGTCGATATTATGCCGAGCGCTTCCTGCGCACCAACGCCGCCAGCGACTCTGACCGGGCCATGTCCGAGTTCGAGATCGCCCGATCCGAACTGGATGGCCTGTTCCAGCAACTGGAATCCCCGGATCGCCGGGAGCAGACAGCCTCCATCCTTGAGGAACTGACTGCGTTCGAAACGGCGTTTGGCGCTGCTGCTGACGCCATTTTCGCCCGCAACGCTTCACTCTCAGAACTCGACCGGATCGGCCCCGTCATGGAAGAGGTCGCCGAAGAGGCGCGCCTTGAGAGCGTCAATCACCAGAACGAGCTGGGCCCGCGTGCAGCCTCTGAAGTCCGTCAGACGGAGATGATGGTGCTGATCGCATCCGGTCTCATCCTGGTGCTGTCCATCGCCATGGGTCTGTTCGTCTCCGGCAACCTTTCCGGCATGATCCGCAAGATCACCCAGGCGATGACCGATCTGGCAGGGGGCGACAAGTCCGTTGACGTCGCAGGGGCAGACCGACGCGACGAGATCGGCGACATGGCGCGTGCGCTGGTGGTGTTCCGCGACCAGGCGCTGGAGGTTGATCGATTGCAGACCGAACAGGCGCAGGCCGAAGCCCGCGCGGCCAAGGAACGCAAGGCCGCCATGATGGAGCTTGCGGACCAGTTCGAAACCCAGGTCGGATCCGTCATCCGCGCCCTCTCTGATGCGGCGAGTGAAATGCAGTCCCGCTCGCACACCCTGAACACCAATGTGGACAGCACCAATGCGCGCGCGGCGTCCGTGGCCGCCGCCGCCGAACAGGCTTCGGGGAATGTGGAGGCCGTCGCATCCGCAGCAGAGGAGCTGACCGCCTCGATCCGGGAGATTGCAGGCCAGGTCGCCACCTCCGCCAGCGCGGTTCAGGCCTCCAACGCCCGCGCCGAGATCAGCAGCCAGCAACTCGACCGGCTCAACACCGCGGTCGCCGGCGTGGACGAGATTGTGCAGGCGATCAATGCGGTGGCCGACCAGACCAATCTTCTGGCGCTGAACGCCACCATCGAGGCCGCGCGCGCCGGCGAGGCCGGCAAGGGCTTTGCGGTCGTGGCCAGCGAGGTCAAGCAGCTCGCCACACAGACCCAGAAACTGACCGAACAGATCGCTGAGCGCCTCAGCGAGATCGGCTCAACCTCCAATGACGCCATCTCGGCCACGCGTGACATCATTGGCCAGGTCCAGGAAATCGACCGCACGACCCAGGCCCTGGCCTCGGCTGTCGAGGAGCAAAGCGCCGCGACCGGCGAGATCTCGGCCAACGCCCAGCAAGCGGCGGAAGGCGCGCGATCGGTGACCAGCGACATCACCGGCATTCAGGGGTCGGTCCAGACCACCTCGACGGTATCGGACGAAGTGAACACGGCGGCCGGCGTGCTGAAGTCCAATTCCGAGAACCTTCGGCTGGAGGTCGAACGCTTCCTGAGCACCGTCAGGGCGGCCTAAAGGTCAAAAGCCTTGAATTCGCCCTGTTCGACGTACAGGAACAGGGCATGCGTATGAGACCCCTGATCCTGGCCTTCGGGCTGATGCTCGCCTTCGCCCCGCTCGGCGAAGCGCAAAAGCTTGTTCGTCCGCCTGAGTATCAAGACCCCTACCCGGTGGAATCCCTCGCCCGGGTCATGGGCGAGATGCATTATCTCGATTTCGCCTGCAAGGGTCGGCAGTCCCAGGCCTGGCGCGACGCCATGGTTGAACTGCTCGATCACGAAGCCCCGACCCGCGGCGGATATCGCCAGCGTCTTGTGGACCGCTTCAATGAAGGTTTCCGGATCCAGGAGCGCCGCTCCCCGCGCTGCGGCGCCGAAGAGGAGATGGTGCGCCAGACCCTCGCCATCGAAGGCGAAGCGCTGAGCGAACAGCTGCGCCGGACGTATCTGCAATAAGGTCAGGCCTTCGCGCTCTCCGCCATGAGTTCGGCGGCGGCGCGCTCCACCGCATCCACCTGCAAGGCGCCCATTAGGGATTCGCGCGAGGTGTCGGCCAGGGCGCGGCGCTCGCGCTCGTCAAACCTGTCGCCCGCGCGCACGATGCGGGCCTTCTCCCCCCAAGGCGCATAAAGCCGCTCATCGGTCGGGCCGAAGAGCCCCAGCGTCGGCGTTCCGGCCGCCGCCGCCATATGCATCAAGCCGCTGTCATTGCCGACAAACAGCGCCGCACGTTTGAGACAGGCGGCCGCCTCGACCAGATCAAGCTGGCCAGTGAGGTCGATCACGGTGCGCGCTTCCAGCCCGGCCTTTACGGCCTGCGCCCGCGCTTCATCGCCGGGACCGCCGAAGATCGCGATGGCGGCGCCGGGCAGCAGCCCGTCCTCGGCGGTCAGGCGCAAGGCCAGTTCGGAAAAGCGCTCCGGCGCCCATTCCTTGAAGACGGCGGAGGCGGCGGGCGACAGGGCGAGCACGGTCTGGCCTTGGGGCAATTCGGCATCGGCGCGGGCTTCGCCAGCGGCATCGATCCACAACCGCGTGCCGGGCGCTGCGCCCAGTCGCAAGACTTCAGCCGCTTCCTCGACCCGATGGCGGACGCCGGCCCTGGGATTGGGGCGCTTGACGAAGCGCTGCCCCGCCCAGAGAAACCAGCTTGTCAGCGAGCCGCGCAGGTCCACGACCATGTCCCAGCGATGACCCACGCTTTCACGCCAGAGCTTGAGCCAGTGTCCGCCGCCCTTCTGCTTCTTCATCACGATCACCCGCTCCACCTCGGGAATGGCGCGAAAGAGCGGCGCCGCCAGCGGGCCGCAGCCCACCGTGATGCGCGCATCGGGATGGGCGGTGATCAGATGATCGAGCACGCCCATATTCATGATGGCGTCGCCGATACGGGTGGCGGTGATGAAGAGGATGCGCGTCATGGGGGGACGCACTTAGCCTGACATGAGGCCGGGCGCCAGTCTGAAGCGCGCCCTCTTGATCGCCGGACCGCTTCACCCCCATCTAGCGGACATGACCGAACCCTATCTCACCACCCTGCCCGACCGCGCCGTCATCGCCATAACCGGCGCCGAAGCGCGCGGCTTCCTCCAGCGCGTCCTGACCCAGGGACCTGAAGGCGTCAAACCGGGCGCGGCGATGTTCTCCGCGCTGCTGACGCCGCAGGGCAAGGTGCTGGCCGATCTCTTCATCCTTGATGATGGCGAGGGCGGGCTGCTGTTTGACGTTCCCGCCAGCGAGGCGGACGCCCTGCTCAAGCGCTTCACCCTCTATCGGATGCGCGCGGACGCGACGATCGAGCGGCGCGAGGATCTCAGCGTGATCGCGGCGGCGGGTGAACCGGCGGAGGAATTGCGCATGGTGGCGCTGAGCGCGGCGCCCGATCCGCGCAACGCCGCGATTGGCTGGCGCGGCGTCGCGCCCGCCGGCGGTCCCGACAGTGATCGCGACTTGTATGAGCGCGCCCGCATTCAGGCCGGCGCGCCGGAATTGGGCAGCGATTATGGTCCTGCAGAGGTTTTCTCGACCGATGTGAACCACGACCTTCTGTCAGGCATCAACTACAAGAAGGGCTGCTTTGTCGGCCAGGAAGTCGCGAGCCGCATGCATCGCAAGGGCGGGGTCCGCAAGCGCAGTGTGCGGCTTCAGGGTGATGGACTGAAAGCGCAGGATGAAGTGAAGGTCGGCGAGACTGTCCTTGGCCCCGTCAGCAGCGTTTCGGGCGACCATGCCCTCGCCCGCTTGCGGATCGATCGTTTGAAGGACGGGGTGCAGGCCGGCGACACCCTGAAAGTGAACGGCGCCCCGGTCACGCTGCTTGACGATCTCGACCGGCTTTGACCCCCTCGCCTTTTGATCTTGCCAGTCCGGGCCGCACGCGGCTAGAACCGGAACAAAAGGAGACCGACATGACCGAGCGCTGCCCCTGGTGCGGGGATGACCCGCTCTATGTCGCCTATCACGACACCGAATGGGGCGTGCCCGAATGGGACTCCCGGGCTCTGTGGGAAAAGCTGATCCTTGACGGCTTCCAGGCCGGGCTCGCCTGGATCACCATATTGCGCAAGCGCGATACGCTGCGTGAGGCCTTCCATGGCTTCGATCCGGAACGCATCGCCCGCTATGACGAAGCGGACATGGAGCGTCTGCTGGCCAATCCCGGCATTATACGGTCGCGGTCCAAGATCAGCGCCGCCATCGGCAATGCGCAGGTCTATCTGGACATGGCCGAGCGGGGCGAGGACTTCTCGGGCTATCTATGGGGCTATATGGACGGCGCGCCGAGAGTGAACCGGTTTGTCGCCATGTCCGATGTGCCCGCCCAGACCGAGCTCAGCCAGAAGATCGCCAAAGACCTTAAGAAACGAGGCTTTAAGTTTTGCGGACCGGTTATTGTCTACGCCTTCATGCAGGCGGTGGGCATGGTGAATGACCATCTTGTCGGCTGTCATCGTCACACCGAGGTTACAAAATAGCCTTTCGCTGCGTGGAAGCGGTTGGCGCTGCGGCGCAGGTGCGGCTAAGTTGCGCTCCTTCAAATGCTAGAATCTTGCGTCGGAGCCTTTCATGACCGCGGCCGTTATTCGTTCCACTGGCTTGTGGACGCCAGCCAACTCCATTTCCAATGAAGAGCTGGTGGAAAGTTTCAACGCCTACGTCGCCCAGTACAATCAGGAGCATGCGGCCGCCATCGAGGCGGGCGAGCTTGCCCCTCTGTCTCCGTCCTCGGCCGAATTCGTCGAGAAGGCCTCCGGCATCAAGTCGCGCTTTGTCATCGACAAGGAAGGCGTGCTCGACACCAAGCGCATGAAGCCCTTCATCCCGGCGCGAGACAATACCGACATCTCCATCCTCGCCGAGATCGGCGTGAAAGCCTGTCACAACGCGCTGGAACGCGCCGGCAAGACCGCATCTGATGTGGACGGGGTGATCGTCGCCGCCTCCAACCTGCAGCGCGGCTATCCGGCGGTCGCGGTCGAGATCCAGGACGCGCTCGGCATCGAGGACGGGTTCGGCTTTGACATGAATGTCGCCTGTTCGTCCGCCACCTTTGGAATCCAGACCGCCGCCGACCAGATCGCCGCCGGCCATGCCCGCGCCATTCTGGTGGTGAACCCGGAAATCTGCTCGGCGCACCTGAACTGGTGCGACCGCGACAGCCATTTCATTTTCGGCGATGTGGCCACGGCGATCCTGCTGGAGCGCGAAGACCTTGGAGAAGGCGGCTGGCGCATCATCGGCACCAAGCTCAAGACCAAGTTCTCCAACAATATCCGCAACAATTTCGGCTTCCTGAACCGCGCCGAGCGCCCGACAGGCGAGGCCGGACAGGAAAACCTGCTGGCGCCCAAGGATGACAAGCTGTTCGTCCAGGAAGGCCGCAAGGTGTTCAAGGAAGTCGTGCCGATGGTGTCGGACATGATCCGCACCCATATGGGCGAGCTGGGCCTCGAGGCCGACGACATGCGCCGCGTCTGGCTGCACCAGGCGAATATCAACATGAACCTGATGATCGCCAAGAAGGTGTTCGGCCGCGAAGCCGGCGGCGAGGACGCGCCGACCATTCTGGATGAATACGCCAACACCTCTTCGGCGGGCTCGATCATCGCCTTCCACAAGCATTCCGATGATTTCACCGCGGGCCAGAAAGGCGTGATCTGTTCGTTCGGCGCCGGATATTCCGCCGGCACCGTGTTTGTGGAGCGTCTGTGAGGTGAACCAGCCCGCCGATAGCACGCTTTTCGCCCGCGTGTTGGCGAAGACCAACGAGTATCTCGACTTCCCTTCAGTGGTCGGGCACGAGACCCCGTTTCTCGATCATCTCGCACGTGATTTCACGGCGCTGGGCTGCAGCGTCGAGCGTCCGCAGAATCTCTGCATCATCCGCCTGAACGAACCGGGGCCGGTCTATCTCGCGCACGCCGACCGGCACGGCGCGGTGATCGCCGAGGATGGCGCTGCGGTCTACGCCGCCCAGGCGGTCAAGAACACCAAGTATGCTGATGGCGCGACCCATACCGAGGCTTTCGCCGCCACCGTCTCCAAGCGCTATGAAGGCGAGGATGTCTTCGCCTATGACCGCAAGACGGGCGGCCGTCTGGCCTATGGCAACATCACTAGCGCGCGGATTGATGACCAGAACCGTCTCGTGGTCGAGATCGAGGACCTGCCGCCGCTTCCGGGCGGGACGCCGGTCGCCTTTGCGCGGGATGTGACGCGCAACAAGTCCGGCCATGTCTCCGGCCAGCTCGACAACCCGGTCTCCCTCGCCGCCTTGCGCATCGCCGCGGAGTTCGGTCTCAAGGGCACGATCATCGTCACCGCAGAGGAAGAGATCGGCCGTTCTGCGGGCCATTTCCTGAGCTGGGCGCAGGCGGGCGGCCTCAAGCCCACCAATGAGCTCGTGGTCTGCGACACCTCGCCCTTTGATGACGCCGCCGCCTGCATGGCGGGCGCGGTCATCCTGCGACGCCGCGACGCCACGTCGAGCTTTCATGACGCCATGGTGAACCGGCTTGAAACCGCCGCCAGCCGGGCCGGCGCACCGATGATCTTCAAGGACAGCTTCATCGCGCGTGAAAACGACGCCCGGGCGCGCCGCGAACTGCCGCTCAAATCCATGGGCCTGACCGAGCTCGGGCGCATCACCGCGGACAGCCAGGGCGACTATGCCGGCGCCACTCTGCAATTGCCGACCTATAACTACCATTCCAACGAAGAGACGACCTCGGTGAAGGCGCTGACCGCCTTTGTCCGCACCCTCCTGGCGATCTGACAAAAAAGATCCCGCTTTGGCGAAAGCCGAAGCGGGACCAGTCAGGGAGGAAAATGTGTCGCCCGGTCGCGCCTTGCGCCGCCGCCGGGCGAAACTCTGTGTCAGGCGCTTTCCCCGTGCAGCGCCACATCAAGGCCGGTGACCTCGTCCTCTTCTTCAACCCGCAACTTCATCACGCGTTCCATCAGCCACAGGATGGCGAAGGTGGCGATGCCGCACCAGGCCGCAGCCGCCAGCGCGCCCCAGGTCTGGGTGAAGACCAGCATGACATTGCCTTCCACGGCGCCGGGCGTGCCCCCGATGGCGGAGCTGGCGAAGACGCCCGTCAGGATCGCGCCGGCCAGACCGCCGACGCCGTGAAGACCAAAGGCGTCAAGGCTGTCATCATACTTGCCGAGCTTCTTCAGGCTCGTGACGCCCCAATAAGCGGCCAGCGTCGTCAGAACACCGATCAGGAAGGCGGCGTAGGGCTCGACAAAGCCGGCCGCGGGCGTGATGCCCACAAGGCCTGCAATGGCGCCGGACGCCGCGCCCAGCACGGACGGCTTGCCGCGCATGACCCATTCCAGGACCGCCCAGGTCAGGGCCGCGGCCGCCGCCGCGATCTGGGTGACCAGGGCTGCATGGGCCGCCAGCGCATTGGCGCCCAGCGCCGAGCCGCCATTGAAGCCGAACCAGCCCACCCACAGAAGACCTGCGCCGATCACGGTCAGCACGAGATTGTGGGGCGGCTGGCCCTCTTTGGGCCAGCCGCGCCGCGGGCCCAGCTTAAGCGCCAGCACCAGACCCGCTACACCGGCGTTGATATGGACCACGGCCCCTCCCGCGAAATCCAGAACGCCTGCGTCGTATAGAAATCCCTCTCCCCAGACCCAGTGCGCGATGGGCGCATAGACCACCAGCAGCCAGATGGGTGCGAACACCATCCAGGCCTTGAAGCTGAGACGCTCGGCCGCGCCGCCGGCGATGATCGCCACGGTGATGATCGCGAACGTCATCTGGAAGAGAATGAACACCGCCTCGGGCAGGCCCGCCGCCTCACTGTCCAGAGACAGCCCGTTCAGGAAGACCTTGCCAAAGCCTCCGAACAGCGCGCCGTCGCCGGAGAAGGCGAAGGAATAGCCGGCAATCACCCAGACCAGCGACACCACCATGGCCGCGCCCAGAGACTGCATCAGCGTGGACAGCACGTTCTGACGGCGCACCATGCCGCCATAGAACAGCGCAAGCCCCGGCAGGGTCATCATCAAGACCAGCGCGCAGGCCGTGAGAATCCACGCCACATCGCCGCCTGAAAACTGAACCTGATCCATCCTCGCGCTCCTCTTCGCCCGATTGCACGGACAAAACCTGCGCTCTGGCGGAAGGGGATGTCAGCGTCTGAGACCGATTTTGCGGTGCAGCAGATTGCAGCCGCCAAAAACTAGAGCGTGGTTGCACTATTATCGAGCAGAGCAGTCTTGCCCGCCCAAGAAAAACCCCGGCGTCTGCAGCGCCGGGGTTTTGTCATCTCAGCCGTGGAGGACGGGACTAGCCGTGAACCTCGGTCGCTTCGGTGATCTTGTAGACGAGGTCATCGCCATCGGCTTCATGGATGGTGACGTAATCGCCATGACGCAGGGTGTGCTCACCGAGCTTGTAGACCGGCTCATCCGGGCCCTCCTGCGCCTCATCATAGTGGAAGAACCAGTTGGCGCCGCGATGGGTCAGCCAGCCGTCCGCCTTCTCGTCCTCTTCAGGAGAAAAGCGCAGCACGGTGCAGGCCTTCTTGTGGGCGCGCCACAGTTCGGCGTCGAGCTTGCCGTCCTTGTCCAGCGGCGCAGTGATCACATAGCCGCGCGAATCATCGCCGCCGGGAAAGCCTGCATCAGGGTTGCGGCTCAGCCGCAGGGTCAGACGGGTCAAAGCCATTCCAGCCTCCTCAAATCGTCTTTTCTGTAAGGGTTCAATGCGCCATCAGCAGGGACGGGCCATGCTCGGCGGTCAGCAATTGGCGCGTCACGCCGCCGAACATGAACTGGGCGATGCGCGAATGGCCATAGGCGCCGGCGACCAGAAGATCGGCCGTATCCGCCGCATCCAGAAGCGCGTCTCCAAGGCCGCCCTTGCCGTCGATTTCCTGCGTCTTGGCCTTTACACCGCGCGCAGCAAGCCAGTGCGTCAGGCGGTTCGGCGCGGACGCCGCCCGGTCGTGATAGTCAAGATTGCGCGAGCTGTGCAGCACCGTCACCTCGACGCCCGGACGGAACAGGGGCGCAGCCGCGAAAGCGGCGCGGGACGCTTCCTTGGAGCCGTCCCAGGCCACGGCAATGGATTTGGGCGGAATGGCGCCCTGGCGCGGCACGTAGATGGGACACCCCTCCTCGACCATGCAGGCGGCGGTGAAGTCCGCCAGAGGCCCGCGCCCCGCCGCGGCGCGCGGACAGGTCACCAGAAGTCGCACCAGTCGCGCCTGCTCGGCGGCTTCAGACGGGCTGTCTGTGACGCGCTTGAAGCTTGCGGCATCGCCCAGGTCATGCTCGGCGATCGCGGCGTCGAAACGCTTCTTGGCGTCCTCGCACGCCTTGGCGGCCTCTTCGCGGACCGTGTCTATGGCCGAGGAGACCACGGATGCGCCTGCCGCCCCGGGGCCGGTCCACAGCATGTAGGCTGCAGGGTCGGGTTCCACGAACAGCCCCCGCACGTCCGCCTCATAGAGCGGCGCCAGCGCGCAGGCCGCTTTGAGGGGCGAGACATCACTGTCAGAGCCTTGCAGGGCGACCAGTATGCGTTCGGGCTTCATCAAATCCTCCCAAGGGGTTGTGACGCCGCCAATGTTCAGCAGCTCTTCTTGAACTTACGCTGTTTCACGATACGACGGAATTGAATGAAAGCCGAATGGAGCGGGACAAAGTGGCGCGGTCAGCACGTGGAGACGGCAAACCAGCGACCGAGAAACCGGTTCGCGCCTGGCAACGCATGCTGTCGGGGCGTCGGCTGGACCTTCTGGATCCCTCGCCCTTTGACGTGGAGATCGACGACATCGCCCAGGGGTTGGCGCGGGTGGCGCGCTGGAACGGGCAGACCATGGGCGACCATGCCTTTTCGGTCGCCGAGCATTCGGTTGTGGTGGAGCAATTGTGCGGCCTGCTGGAGCCCGACTGGCCCGCCAAATGGCGGCTCGCCGCCCTGCTGCATGACGCAGCCGAGTACGTGATCGGCGATATGATCTCGCCCTTCAAGGCCGCTCTGGGCTATGATTACAAATCGTTCGAAGCCCGGCTGGAGGGGGCGATCCACATGCGCTACGGCCTGCCGCCTGAACTGCCCAAGTCGATCAAGACCACGATCAAGCGGGCGGACCGGATCTGCGCCTATCATGAGGCGGTGCAGATCGCCGGCTTCACCGTGGAGGAAGGCCGCAAGCTCTTCGGTCGGCCGCCCGTGGAGGCGAAGGTGGAGATCAACCCGCTGCCCGTGAAAGCGGCGCAGGCCCTGTTTCTCGAGCGCTTTTCCGAGCTTCACACGCTGACCGAGGGAGAACTCGGTCGATGAAACCCGATCTCAACGCCGCCATCCAGCCGCTCGTGGTCGGACTCAACGCCGTGATCTTCGCGGCTTCCGAAGGCGAGTTGAAAGTACTGGTCACCGAGAGCGTTGAAGGCGGCGAGCCGG
>NZ_DJIQ01000036.1:17529-29055 GCF_002433705.1 Oceanicaulis sp. UBA6590 | reverse complement strand
GCGTTTCTGCAAGCGGCCCATGCCAGCATTGGGGTCTTCATACTCGCGCTGGGCGCGTTCCTGGCCGGGGGGCGGGCGGTCGCCAAAGAGGTCGAACGGGTCGACAAAGCCTTCTTCAAAGCTCTGGCTGGCGCGCTGTGCGGCGCGACGGGCACTCGATCCGGCGCCGAAGCTCCAGGTGGGGCGGTGGCCGTAGAAGTCAGCGGCGGCGTGGGCCTTGGCCGCGTCCTCGCTCATGCCTTCAAAGAAGTTCCAGTCCTTGTTGTACTGGGCGGCATGGGACTGACAGAACCAGTAGAACTCGGTGCGGTTGGCGGGGCTTTTGGGGGCGCGGGCGGTGGCCTTGGAGCGGCACTGGGGATGCTCGCACACCTTATCCTCTTGCCGCGCCTCGTTCTTGGGCGGCTTGATGCGGATGTCTTTAAACCGCGGTCGATATTTGTAAGCGCCATCCATGCGCCTAAGTATGGGGCGCACCGGGCTTAGGAACAATAAACAGAGGATGACAATGTCGAGCGTAAAGCAGCAGATCGAGGATCGCCTGACCGCAGCCTTGTCGCCCCAGAGCCTTGTGATCACAGATGACAGCGCGCTTCACGCCGGTCATTCCGAGCAGGCCAAGGCGGGCGAAAGCCATTTCACCGTCGAGATCGTCTCGTCCGCCTTTGAGGGCCAGGCCCGGGTTCAGCGCCACCGCCTGGTCAATCAGGCGCTGGGCGATCTGCTGAAGGCGCAAGTGCACGCCCTCGCCATCAAGGCGAAAGCGCCCGGCGAAACCGTCTGATCAGTCGTTTGAGTCTTCCGCCTCGGGCTCCTTCTTGAGCCGCATACGGGTGATCTGGTTTCGGCGACGTTCGAGAATCTCGAACTGCACGCCATGGAAGCGGAAGATCTGACCCGCCTCGGGTATGGTCTGGGCTTCGTGGATCACGAGCCCCGCAATCGTCACCGCCTCATCATCGGGCAGTTCCCAGTCGAGCGCGCGGTTCACATCACGCACGGGCGCGCCGCCATCCACCAGGATGAAGCCGTCGGGCAGGGGCGTAACGCCCTCGACGGTGACATCGTGCTCGTCCTCGATCTCGCCGACGATCTCCTCGATGATGTCCTCAAGCGTCACAACGCCCATCAGCGCGCCATACTCGTCCACCACGAGGGCGAAGTGTTCGCGCTTTTGGCGGAAGGCGGTGAGCTGTTCGAGCAGTTCTGTGGTTTCGGGAATGAACCAGGGCTCGCGCTTGATCGCCCCGATATCGAGCTTGCTGGCGTCCCCGCCGGCATTGTGCAGCTCGCGCGCCAGATCGCGCACATGCAGGATGCCGACAATGTTCTCGGTGTCCCCGCGATAGAGCGGCAGGCGGGTATGCGGACAGCTCAGCGCATCGGCGACCAGTTGCTCCACCGGCTGGTCGATGTCGAACATGATCAGGCTCTTGCGGTGGACCATCACGTCATCCACCGTCAGCTCGCGCAGGTCGAGCACGCCGCCCAGCATGTCGCGGTCGGTCTTCACCACGCCGCCTTCCTGGTGGTGCAGGTCGATCTGGCCGCGGATCTCGTCATGAGCTGACAGCACCGGTCCCTCGACCGACAGGCCCAGAATGCGCAGCGTCACCCGCACCAGCCATTGCACGGCGGCGACGACGGGCGCGAACACCAGCACGAAGATGCGGATGGGCAGTGAGACCGCCAACGCCATGCGATCCGGATTGGACAGGGCGTAGGTCTTGGGCAGCACTTCGGCGAAGATCAGCACCAGGAGCGTCATCACCAGCGTGGCGATGGGCACGCCCGCCTCGCCGAACATGGCGAGGAACACCGCCGACGCCAGGGAGGCGGACAGGATGTTGACGAGGTTGTTGCCCAAGAGGATCGCGCCAATCAGGCTCTCGCGATCATCGATCAGACGGTTCACCCGGCGGGCGCGATGATCTTTTTCCTTCTCAAGGGTCAGCATCCGCGCCTTGGAGGTGGCGGTCAGAGCGGTCTCCGAGCCTGAAAAGAACCCGGAAAAGGCCAGAAGGCACAGAATGCCCAGTCCGGTCCACGCCATCCACGGTTCAAAAGTCATCAGTCCTCAACCTCACTGGACAAAAACGCCGCCAGATCCGTCCGATCTGTCTCGCGGGTGATAAAGGCGTCGCCGATCCCACGCGCAAGGATCAGGGTGATCGCGCCGCCGGAATTCTTCTTGTCATCGCCCATGCGCGACAGCAAGCGATCCGCATCATAGGGGCCGCCGGGCAGATCGGAAATGCGGGCAGGAAGGCCGACCGCTTGCAGATGCGCTTCCACGCGCGCCGCATCCTCCGACCGGCACACGCCCAGACGCACGGAATAGCGGAATGCGAGGGCGAGGCCGCAAGCCACCGCCTCGCCGTGGATCAGCGCGCCTTTCTCGGCTTCCGCCTCGAACGCATGACCGAAGGTGTGACCCAGATTGAGCAGGGCCCGCACGCCGCTTTCGCGCTCGTCCTCAGCAACGATGCGCGCCTTGAACGCCACTGCGTCCGCGATGGCCTGAACCAGACTGTCGCCGGTGACCGCGTCAACGCCCTGCGCCTCGAGGCGTTCAAACAGCTCCGGGTCCTGAATCAATCCGGCTTTGACGATTTCAGCATAGCCGGCCAGCACTTCACGCTTGGGCAGGGTGTCGAGAAAGGCGGTGTCGGCGATCACCAGGTCCGGCTGGTGAAACGCGCCGATCAGGTTCTTGCCATGGCTTGTATTGATGCCGGTCTTGCCGCCCACCGAGCTGTCGACTTGCGCCAGCAGGGTGGTGGGGATCTGGATGAAGCGCGTGCCGCGCTTGAGGATCGCAGACGCAAAACCCGTCAGATCGCCGATCGTGCCGCCGCCAAAGGCGATGACGGGTTCCGAGCGCTCGACATTGAGCGCCAGCAGGCGGTCGCAAAGCGTCTCAAGGCTCGACCAGCTTTTCGCGCCTTCCCCGCCCTCGATCGCTATCAGCTCGATCTTCACGCCGGCAGCGTCGAACGCTTGCCTCAGCCGCGTCTCATGCTGGCTCAGGGCGGCAGCGTCCGCCACGATGACGGCGCGGCCGCGGGGGGCGCGTATGGCAAGGCGGTCCGCCCGGCTCGACAAAGCGTTCCGGCCGATCACAACTTCATAGCTTCGGGATGCGGCTTCGACCGCGATCACGCGTAAGACGCTCATCTGGCATACGAGTCCTGATACTGCGCCAGGGCGTCCAGCACCTGGTCGGCGGATTGTTCATGGCTGCCCACAGAGGTGTCCACAACAATGTCGGCCTGGGCGTAGATGGGCGAGCGTTCGCTTTCAAGACGCGCCATGATCTCGGCGGGGGCGCCTTGGGCCAGAAGTGGACGGGCTCCGGGCTTGCGGCTGACCCGCTCCACCAGCACTTCCAGATCGGCTTTCAGCCAGACCGAGATCGCCTGCGCCTTGATGAGCGCGCGGGTCTCTTCATTGATGAAGGCGCCGCCGCCCAGCCCGATGATCATGGGGGCGGGTTCTTCCAGAAGCCGGGCGATTACCTTGCGCTCGCCATCGCGGAATGCCGCTTCGCCAAAATCGGCGAAGATTTCGCTCACACTGCGACCGGCCGCGCGCTCGACCTCTTCGTCGGCGTCTGCAAAGTCGGCGTTCAGGCGCCGGGCGAGGCGGCGGCCAATGGTGGTTTTGCCAACGCCCATAAGGCCAACCAGCGTCACATGCCGGTTCAGTACAGGCGCATTGTCAGAATTTGTCATCACACTGTAAGGCTATACGCCAATGCTGCATTGGCGAGCAATCGCTGCTGACGTCTGGAAAACGCCGCAATCGGCTGCTTTAGTGTAGGTTCAGGGGCAAGCGAGACGGAAAAGGGACCATCATGAAATCCATTCTGATCGGTTTGGGCGTTGGGCTGGTGATCATCATTGGCGGCTTCATCGCTCTTCTGGGCATGGCGGACGCCAATGCACCCGCACCTGAAGAAGTGCGTGTCGAGGTGACTGATGCGCTGCTCGATTAGGGCCGCCCTTCTGGCGGCCAGCGTTCTGGCGACCGGAACCGCTTTCGGCCAGTCCCAGACTGCGCCGCGCCAGATTGAAGTGGCTGAGCTGGGCGCTGTTGATCCGTTCGAGGTGGGGGTGAGCCCCGTTCTGCCCGAAACGGTCTGGAGCACAGGTCATGCCGGCGCCCTGGATGGCGCGCTGTCTGTCTTGCCGGACCGGGCCAGCCCGGGATGGACCAGCCCTGCGGCCGCCCGCCTGGCGCTCAATGCCCTGCGGTCATCAGGCGAGCCGCCCCAAGGCGGACGCGATGATTTCCGTCTGGCCGCCAAGCGCGCTGATCGGGCGCTTGCCGCAAGCCGCGCCCAACTCGTCTATGAGCTGCTGTCGCGCACGCCGCGGGTGAACGAATCAGACGCGCTTTCGCGGGTCTTCGCCGAAACCGCCCTGGCCATGGGGCGGACCCAGGAAGCCTGCCGGGCGGCGGATGCGCTGCTTGGAGGTCGGGATGCGGCCTACTGGCTGCGCCTGCGGGCCAGCTGTCTGGCGCTGGATGGCGCCATTCCGGCCGCCGAGCTGACCGCCGAGCTGGCGCGCGCCCAGGCCGAGAGCCCGAATTTCGACACCCTGTTTGATGCGCTGGTGCTGGATCGTCCTGCGCCGGAAGATTTCCGGCCCCGGACGGCCTTGCAGCTGACCTTGCTTGAAGCCCTGGCGCCGGGCGTGCGACTGACCCCGCACGAGGATGCGCCTGGATGGCTGCATCTGGCGGCCGAGCGTACGGGGCCCGCGATCGCCCTGCCGGAAACCCTGCCCGAAGCATTGGAAACGGCCGTGACCCTTGAGGGCGCGGAGCGCGCCACGGCCCTGGGCGCGCTGATCGGTCAGGATCTGGATCGGGAGATTGCAGCGGAAGCGCTCGCGATCCGACTGTCCGACGCCGCCCAGCAGGGATTGTTCATGGAAGCGGCGATCACCTTCGGACCGGAAGTGGCCAGCCTGCCGATTACCGTGAACACTCTGGCGCATGGCGTGCATTTCGTGCTGGCGGCTTTGGCGGCGGATGATCTGAACGCTGCAGAGCGCTGGCGCGAGGCCCTGATGGAGGGGCCGCCCGCGCCGCCGCCCGCCGAGGATCTGCTGACGGAACCTGCGACGGATCTGGGATCGCTGCCCTCGCTGGACGGCGAAGCGGTCAAGCCGGCCAGCGTGGACGAGGACGCCGAACCAGAATGGCAACCGCCTGCGCCGGGCGTGCTTGTGGCGCTCGACTTCGCGCGCGCCATTGCGCTTGACCAGGTGCGCGATGACGCCTTCATGGCGCTGCTGGCGGCGCGACTCGAGACCGCGACGCCCGAGCGTCTGTGTCAGGCGGCGGGCCTTGTGTCGCTGGGCGCCGATGATCAGGGCGAACTGCAACAGGCCCTGTCCGGGCTCACCCGGCAAAGCGGGGTGACCCCTCCGGCCTTTGGCCCTCTGATCCTCGCAGCCGGGGCGGGCGCGCAAGGGGAGACGCAGCTTCACGCCGCCTCCCTGCTCGACCGGCACACGGATGACGCGGAGACTTGCGCCGCCACCATGCTGGCGCTCGATCATGCGGGTCTGAGGCGTCAGGCGCTGCAATACCTTCTGGCGCGGGTGATCGAGGACGCCGCGTGAGCGCACGCTCGATCGATCTGTTCCTGGACATGATGGCGGCCGAGCGCGGCGCCGCCCGCAATACGCTCGATGCCTACCGCCGTGATCTCGAGGATGCGGCGCAGCGTCTGGGGGCGCACGGGACCGGTCTTGAAAGCGCACAGACGGCGGATGTGGAGCGGTTTCTCTCGGACCTCGCCTCGGATGGATTGTCGCCCGCCACGGCGGCCCGCCGCTTGTCGGCGCTCAAGCGCTATTATCGCTTCCTGCTCAAGGAGGGTTTGAGGGCCGATGACCCGGCGAAAACCCTGTCCGGGCCGAAAAAGCCGCGCCCGCTGCCCAAGGTTCTCTCCGAAGGTCAGGTGGAAACCCTGTTTGACGCCGCCGACAGGATTGAGGGCGCGGACGGGTTCAGGCTCCGCGCGTTGTTGGAGTTGCTCTATGCAAGCGGTTTGCGCGTCAGCGAGCTGGTCACCTTGCCGCTTGCCGCGTTTGCGCGGTCTGAGCGCTGCCTTGTCGTGACCGGAAAGGGCGGCAAGGAACGCCTTGTGCCCCTGACCGACAGCGCCATCCGGGCGGTGGAGGCGTACAAGGCGGTGAGAGCGGACCATCTGCCCTCCCGCGCCGCCGTCACGCACGCTGTGGCGTCGCGCTATCTCTTCCCGTCGCGCACGGCCCGGGACGGACATCTGACCCGGGAGCGCTTCGCACAGCTGCTCAAGGCGTTGAGCCTCGCCGCCGGCCTGGATCCGCAACAGGTCAGCCCGCACGTCATGCGCCATGCCTTTGCGACTCACCTCTTGGCCAATGGCGCCGACTTGCGGAGTGTGCAGAGCCTTCTGGGCCATGCAGACGTGTCCACGACCGAGATCTACACCCATGTGCTGGAAGCGCGTCTGAAGGCGCTGGTGCATGATGCTCACCCGCTGGCGCAGTCTGGGACAGACGATTAAGGGTGAAACCGGCCCGGCATTTGCTCATAACAGTGCATAGATTGCGTCGCGCTTGAGCGCCCTTTAGTTTGCGGCCTCCAACAGGGGCCCATCCACCAGGACCTTCCATGTCTGATACCACGCGCACTTATCTCGATTTCGAACGGCCCATCGCCGAGCTTGACGCCAAGATTGAAGAACTTGAAAGCGTCCTGTCCCGGAATGGTGAGGACGCTCCCGATGCGGCGGAAGAGATCGCCAAGCTGCGGCAGAAATCGTCGGATCAGCTCAAATCGCTCTATTCCAAGCTCGATGCCTGGCGCAAGACCATGGTGGCGCGCCATCCCGAGCGGCCGCATCTGCGTGACTATATCGCGGGCCTGATGACCGATTTCGAAGAGCTGGCGGGTGACCGCCGCTTCGGCGAGGATCATGCGATCGTGGGCGGTCTGGGACGTCTGAACGGGCGCCCTGTGGTGCTGATGGGCCATGAGAAGGGCCATGACACCCAGTCACGTCTCAAGCACAATTTCGGCATGGCGCGCCCCGAGGGCTATCGCAAGGCCATGCGCCTGATGGATCTGGCCGAGCGCTTTGACCTGCCGGTCGTCACTCTGGTGGACACCGCCGGCGCCTATCCGGGCATTGGCGCGGAAGAGCGCGGCCAGGCGGAAGCCATCGCCCGCTCCACCGAACGCTGCCTGACGCTGGGCACGCCGCTCGTGAGCGTGATCACCGGTGAGGGCGGCTCGGGCGGCGCCGTGGCGCTCGCCTCGGCCAACACCGTCATGATGCTCGAGCACTCGATCTATTCGGTGATCTCGCCGGAGGGCTGCGCCTCCATCCTGTGGCGCGATGGCGCTCGGGCCAAGGATGCGGCGCTCGCCATGAAGGTCAGCGCTCAGGACCTGATCGAGCTCAAGATCATCGACAACATCATTGAAGAGCCGGTGGGCGGCGCCCATCGCGACCGCGCGGGCACGATCCGCAAGGTGGGCGAGGCGATTGAAACCGCCCTGTCGAGCATGGACGGGCTGAGCCCGGCCGAGCTGAAACAGCGCCGCCGCGATCGCTTCCTCAATATCGGTCGGTCATTGCTGGAAGGCTGAGCTTACGCTCGGCCCCATCCGCTCCGGTCCGCATCGGCCCATCCCTGCATGGATTCGGGCCTGTAGTTCAGGTCCCCATGATCGAATCGCACCCAGACGCTGGGGTGAAAGAGCGCCAGCGTCTCCGCTGACGGCTCCGGGGCCTGTCGCACCCGGTCGCCGAGGGCCGAGAGCAGCCCCTTGGGCGGCTTCAGCTCAGCCAGCGGATCGGGCTCCAACCGGGAATCAAGAACGGCATACTCGATGGCGAGACCTTTCTCGCGCGCCTCATCCGCCATCCATTTCAGGGCAATGTCGGAGAAGGGGGTGTTGGCGGATTCCCCGCCGCCCACGCCGCCATGGGGGCCGATGAACCAGATCTGCTTGAGCGGGTCCTCGTCGTTTTTCGCGTCCCTGGACGCCTCCATCGGGGTCAGGGGGAAGGCCTTGCGGCTCTCGTCCAGCGCGCAGGCATGGCGCGCATGCAGCACCTTGCGGTTCAGCTGAGCGTCGTGGAATCGATACTCTTCATTCAGACGCTCATTGAGGTCGTGATCCTCGGACAGGTCGGGAATGCCCAGGGCGCCGACCGTGTCCCAGCACCCCAGAAAATGGATGTCCGGCTCGTAGCCGTTGCGCTCGCGAAACTCCTGGCACGTCCAGGAGGAGGGCTTGAGATCCTTCGAGCGGTAGAGCGCATAGGCGTCGGGCAGCTTGCCCAGATTGCGCCGGTGCAGGAGTCCTGAATTGTAGATCAGGCCCGCCAGTGACCGCACGGTGTAGGCGCCGCGGGAAAAGCCGAACAGCCAGATCTGGTCGCCCTCGCGATAGTTCAGCGACAGGAAGCGGTAGGCGTCATAGATTTTCTCTTCCAGTCCGCCGCCAAAGGCGCCCTGACGCTTCTTTTTCAGGGAAGAGACCAGACGGTTGAACCAGCTTGAATTGTTCTGGGTGAAGGGCGTCCCGACGCCGGAGTCGTAATAGACGATCTGCTCGACGGGGCCGTCAGGGGCGTTCGTGTCGCAGCCATCAAGAGAAAAGGCCAGCTTGGCCACATTCGTCGGCACTTTCTGGCTGATGGTTTGCCAGGTGCCGTCACAACACACGATCAGCCGCTTCATCTTCGCCTCCTTGATCCGGTCAGAAACCATGACTCAGAGGTGAATTCCGTGCAATCGATGATTTATCGCCTCAGGTGAGGCGATGCTCCAGCCAGGGCAATACCCGGTCCGGAATGAGTTTGGAGGGGCGATCCTCGACAAAGCTCGCGCCCATGGCGGTGTAGAAGCCGCGGGCATTGGGGTCTGACAGGATATGCAGGCTGACTGCATCCGCCATGCGGGCCTGATCGAGCGCCCAGTCATAGAGCTGTTTGCCCAGACCCGACCCTATTGCCTCTGGCGCAATGAACAGAAGGTCCAGCATGACGGCGAAGCCGCCCTCGGCCTCATAAGGCGCGCTGATCTGCGCCAGTCCCATCGGGGCGCCTGTCTGCCAGGCGGCGATGGCGCGGCCTTCCGCAGCGGCTGCAGGGTCGAGACGCAGCACCGTCTCCATCTTGGCCATCATGTCCGCATCATAGCCCCAGAACGCCTTGGAGCGCAGGATCATCGCATTCACAGCGTCAAACTGATCCGGCTCAAGACGTGTCAGGGTGGTTTCGGGCATGAAGCCTCTCTGGGGGCGTCAGGACGATCAGGCCTGACCAATCGCCCCGTGACAATGCTTGAACTTCTTGCCCGACCCGCACGGGCAGGCGGAATTGCGCGGCACGCGCCCCCAGGTGCCCGGATCGTTGGGATCCACATCCTGAGCGGCCACGCGGGTCGCGGACGGCGAGGGCGTGGTCTGCGGCGGACGGGAATCGCCATCCGCCATCTCGTTCCGACCGGTTTGCGGGTCGATATGCTGGGCCTGGATGTTCTTGGGCGCTTGCGGCGCTTCGGGAGCCGGGGCGCTCTGGGACATGCGCAGGGCGAACAGGACGCGTGTCGTCTCGTACCGCAGCTGATCAAGCAGGTGCTCGAACAGGGCGAAGGCCTCGGTCTTGAACTCGTTGAGCGGGTCGCGCTGGGCGTATCCGCGCAGGCCGACAGCAGAGCGCAGGGCGTCGAGATTCTGCAGGTGATCACGCCAGTTCTGGTCGATGGTCTGCAGCAGGATCTGTTTCTCGATCCGGCGCATCAGGTCCGGGCCGATATTGGCGGCCTTCTCGGCATAGGTCTCGTCGACCACCTTCATCAGGCGCTCGCGCATTTCCTCGTCCGCGATGCCTTCCTCTGCGGCCCAGTCCTTGATGGGAAGTTCGAGGCTGAAATACTTGCGAACGTCCTCGTCCAGGCCCTCGACATTCCACTGGTCGGCATAGGCGCGCGCCGGGATGTGTTGGGTGACCAGATCTTCGACCGTGGTTTCGCGCATGTCCGAGATGACGTCGGAGACGTCCTTGGCGGTCATGAATTCGATGCGCTGCTCGAAGATCGCCTTGCGCTGATCATTCATCACATCATCGTATTTGAGGATGTTCTTGCGAATGTCGTAGTTGCGCTGCTCGACCTTCTTCTGGCTGGTCTCGACCGCCTTGGTCATCCAGGGGTGCTGAATGGCCTCACCCTCTTTCAGGCCCAGCGTGCGCATGATGCCGTCGAGGCGTTCGGGCGCGAAGATGCGCAGCAGGTCGTCTTCCACCGAGAGGTAGAAGGCCGAACGGCCCGGGTCGCCCTGACGGCCCGAGCGGCCGCGCAGCTGATTGTCGATGCGGCGGCTTTCATGGCGTTCGGTGCCGATCACGAACAGACCGCCCGCTTCCAGCGCCTGTGTCTTCTTGTCGGCGACTTCGGCCTCGAACTGTTCGCGCTTGGCCTTGAGCGCGGCGTCCTCAGGGTCGCGGCCGGCGGCTTTCTCGGCCTCGACCCATTCCTGAAGATTGTAGTCCACATTGCCGCCCAGCTGGATGTCGGTGCCGCGGCCGGCCATGTTGGTGGCGATGGTCACGGCGCCCGGCGCGCCCGCCTGGGCGATGATGCCGGCTTCCTGCTCGTGATAGCGCGCATTCAGCACCTGGTGCGGAATCTTCTTCTTCTTCAGGAAGTCCGACAGACGCTCGGATTTCTCGATCGAGACCGTGCCCACAAGGACCGGCTGGTTCTTGGCGTGGGCGTCCTCGATGGCCTTGAGGATCGCGTTGAACTTCTCGCCCTCCGTCCGGTAGAGCTCGTCTTCCTCGTCGATCCGCTGCACGGGGCGGTTGGTGGGGATTTCCACCACGCCGAGCGAGTAGATGTCGTGGAACTCGTCGGCTTCGGTCGCGGCGGTGCCGGTCATGCCGCCAAGCTTCTTGTACAGCCGGAAATAGTTCTGGAAGGTGATCGACGCCAGCGTCTGGTTCTCGGGCTGGATGTCGACCGTCTCCTTGGCCTCGATGGCCTGGTGCAGGCCGTCCGAAAGCCGGCGGCCCGGCATCATCCGGCCGGTGAATTCGTCGATCAGGACCACCTTGTCTTCGCGCACGATATAGTCCTTGTCGCGGACGAACAGCTTGTGCGCTTTCAGGCCCTGGTTCACATGGTGAACCACCGAAATGTTCTCGATGTCATAGAGGTCGGCGTCGGCATCGAGCAGGTCGCGTTCCTTCAGCAATTGCTCGATGTGCTCGTTGCCCTCCTCGGTGAAGGTGCAGGAGCGGGCCTTCTCGTCAATCGTATAGTCTTCCTCGTCGAGCAGCGGGATGATCGCGTCGATGGTCTTGTAGAAGTCGGTGCGGTCCTCGGTCTGACCGGAAATGATCAGCGGCGTGCGGGCCTCGTCGATCAGGATGGAGTCCACCTCATCGACGATGGCGTAGTGATGCTCGGCCTTTTCCAGCGGGCGGCCGCCGAACTGCACCATGTC
>NZ_DJIQ01000036.1:0-17130 GCF_002433705.1 Oceanicaulis sp. UBA6590 | reverse complement strand
TCGCAGCCATAGGCGGCGCGACGCTCGGGATCGCTCATGCCATGGATGATCACGCCGGTGGTCATGCCCAGCTTGGCGAAGACCCGGCCCATCCACTCGGAGTCGCGCTGGGCGAGATAGTCGTTCACCGTCACCACGTGAACGCCCTTGCCCGGCAGCGCGTTGAGATAGGCGGCGAGGGTGGAGACCAGCGTCTTGCCTTCACCGGTGCGCATCTCGGCGATATTGCCCCGGTGCAGCACGATGCCGCCCATCAGCTGGACGTCGTAATGGCGCTGGCCGAGCGCGCGCTTGGCGGCTTCGCGAACGGCGGCGAAAGCTTCGGGCAGCAGCTTGTCCAGGCTCTCGCCGTTTTCATGGCGTTCGCGGAATTCGACGGTCTTTTGCGCCAGCGCCGCGTCATCAAGCTCGACAAAGTCTGGCTCCAGCGCATTGATCTGGTCCACGATGGGACGCATGCGCTTGATCTCGCGGTCGTTGGAGGAGCCGAAAAGCTTGCGGGCGATGTTGAGCATGACGTATCTGCCTTGACGGGCGAACAATGAATAAAAGACGGTCTGAACGCGCTCGGCGGAGCCGGGGCGCAATTCTGACGTCGTAGAAGGTCACTGGTGACTTAAGGAGGCCCTGATTGACTGTCAATCAAGCCCGCCGTCTGCTTGTAGCAGCTGCGGTGATCACGACTGCGTTCGCTGCGGGCTGCAGCCCGCAAGATGCTGAAGAATCACAGCCTCGGAACGCCAGCGCTTCCCAGGCCGGACTGCGCTTCATCGCGCAGCGTGATGTCGATCAGTCGCAGATTGCGGCCCGGGTGGGCGAGACGATCATCACTGTGGACGATGTGCGTCGAGAAGCCGTCTCGCTGGGGCTGACTGAGACCCCGCAGGCGCTCATGCCCTCCGATCAGGTGTTTCGCGACACCCTGTCAGACCTCATCGACCAGAGGCTTCTGGCGCTGGAAGCGGTTGCCCGCGATGTCCAGGACGACGAGGAAGCCCGATTGCGCCTGGCGGCGGCCGAAGAGCGGATCCTGGGCAATATCCTGGTTGAGAACGCCATCGCCTCCGCGGTGACCGATGAGGCGGTCGAGCTGGTCTATGAAGAGCAGAGCCGGCTTGCGCCGCGCACCGAGGAGATCCGGGCGCGACATATCCTTGTGGAGACCCGTGAGGAGGCCGACGAGGTCGCCCGGCTGCTGGCGGAGGGAAGTGATTTCGGACAATTGGCCGCACAGGTCAGCCGCGATCTCGCCACCCGGTTCAGCGGCGGTGATCTTGGGTACTTCACCCGCACGGGGATTCTGCCGGGCTTCGCCCAGGTGGCGTTCGCGACGGATGAGGGCGCGGTCAGCGCCCCCTTCGAGACCGAATATGGCTGGCATGTCCTGCAGGTCATGGACCGTCGTCTTCAACCGCGCGAGAGCCTTGAAGAGGTGCGTCCCAACATCGTCCGCTTCCTGACCCTGCAAGGTATTGACGATCTTCTCGAAGTGCTGCGCGAGCGCTATCCGGTCACCCGGGTTGCGGGCCGCGCCCCAAGCGCCTTGCGCACGACCGAGCCCAGCGCGGTCGCGCCAGAGGATATCGATACGCCTGAAGAGGCGCCGGGACAGGATGCGCCCTAGGCCTTAATGGCCCATATACCCTGTCTCCACACATCGCTTTAACCAGACTGGCTTACTGATATGAGTTCGAACCTGTTGCTTGTGGTGGCGTGCGCGCTGGTTGATCCGGATGGTCGCGTGCTGCTGGCCCGGCGCCCTGAAGGCAAACAGCATGCCGGGCTCTGGGAGTTTCCGGGCGGCAAGGTGGAACCGGGCGAAAGCCCTGAGCAGGCTCTGGTGCGCGAACTGCGTGAGGAGCTGGGGATCGAGCCATGCGAGCAATGTCTGCAGCCTTTCGCCTTTGCGTCGGAAAAGCTCGAAACGAGCGGACATCTCCTGATGCCGCTTTTCGTGTGTCGACGCTGGGACGGGTTCATTCGCCCGACCGAAGGTCAGGCCATCGCCTGGGTTCGGACCGATCAGTTCCGCGAGTATCCGATGCCTCCGGCCGACAAGCCGCTCGCGGCGGAATTGCGCGACAGGCTGGTCGGTGCGCGCGTCGGCTGATTGCTGACGAAAGCGGCGCCACCGCCATCGAGTACGGTCTGCTGGTGGGGCTTCTCGGCGTGGTGGTGATCACCGCCGTCTCACTGCTCGGCAATCAGCTCTGGGCGCTCTTGCAGACGGTCGGCAATACGATCAGCACGGCCTCTGGCGGCGCGGGCGGCTAGCCCGCCTTGTCCCCGGTCTTGTGCTCGGCGACGCCGAGCGCGTCCGCCAGGCTGACCTGCGCCGAGCCGGGGCGTTTGGGCTTGGGCTGGTCCGGGTGCGGCGCCCATCCCGCGAAATGGATGATCTCGAAGGTCGCGGGGACTTTTCCATCCTCTTCCGCAAAGGCTTCGGCATAGGCCTGAGCGGTCTTCACGAACAGGCTCTTGGTGCCTGGTGTCCGCGGCCGGTCGTACAGCGCATTGGTTTCCCCCATGGCGCGCAGATCACGCATCAGGACGAAGGAATTGCCATAGCGCGCCTTCACCCGGTCCACGTCCGACACCGGCAGGGTGAAGCCGGCGCGGCTCAAAAGTCCCGCCATGTCCACCGTATCGGCGAAGGGGGAGACGCGTCGGGGCGCGGGGTCTTCATCGGTGACTTTCTGGAAGCTCTGGCGCAGTTCGGTCAGGGTCGCCCCGCCCAGCAGCGCGCCGGCGAAGAAGCCGTCAGGCTTGAGCGCATGATTGATCTGGATCAGGGCGCCGACGATGTCATTGGTCCAGTGAAGGTTAAGGCAGGAGATCACCAGATCCACACTCTGCGGCGCGAGGGGCAGGGCTTCCTCATCCAGACACACGGCGGTCTGATCGCTCAACCGCGCCATCCTGGGCGACAGGTCGGTCTCGATCAGGTGATTGATCTTGCTGCGGGCGCCGGGACGGTCTGCGAGCGCGCGTCCGATTGCGCCGCCGCCGCCCAGCACCAGACAGGTGTCGAAGTCGCGCGTTACGCTTTCCACGCGATCGAGAAGATCGTCTGCAGCGCGTGCATGCAAAAAGTCGTAGTCTTGAAACGCGTGCGCGGCGCGATCCCGGCGACGGACAAGGAGCCGCCGGTCAAAGAGGGCGGGTGGTCCGCCCTCGGGTTGAGGGACGGGTTTGGATGAAATCAGCGTCACCGGGCTCATGCTCGAGATATGGACCCAATACGCTGAGAGGCAAAGCCCTGGCGCTGTGGCGGGTGTGTGCGGATCTGGTCTGGCCCCCGCTCTGCCCGGTGACGGGCGAGCCGGTCACTGCGCCGGGCGAGCTGTCGCCCGCGGCATGGCGTGAGGTCCGGTTTCTGGATGCGCCCTGGTGTGCGAGGTGCGGCCGGCCGTTTGACTATCCCATCGGGAAGGGCGCCGTGTGCGGGGCGTGCGCTGGACAAGACAATCCGCCCTGCCGGATCAGTCGCGCCGCCTTTGTCTATGACGAGAAAAGCCGTCGTCTGGTGCTGATGCTCAAGCATGCTGGCCGCACGGACGGGGTGTCCGTGTTTGGCCGCTGGATGATGCGAGCGGGCGCGGACGCGCTGATCCCCATCCCGCTTCATGCGCACCGTTTGCGCAAGCGGCGCTTCAACCAGTCTTTCCTGCTGGCGCGGGCCTTGTCGCACAGCTCTGGCCTGCCGGTGGAGCCGCATGTGCTGGCTCGAAGCCGTCCGACCCCGAGTCAGGGCGGGCTCAGCGCCAAGGCGCGGCGACGCAATGTGGCGGGCGCCTTCACGGTGCGTGAAGCGGCGAAACCTTTCCTGCAGGGGCGGCGTTTTGTCCTTGTGGACGACGTGCACACGACCGGCGCAACCTTGCAGGCTTGCGCAAGGGTTCTGAAACGCGCCGGCGCCGAAGATGTGACCGCGATCACGCTGGCGTGCGTTGTGAAACCCGTCGACCCGCTTAAATAAGGGGCGAATGCGGATGAGCCGCTCCCCCCGAACGAACAGACAAGGAGGGCCTCATGGCCGCCGTCACGATCTATACCCGTCCGATGTGTCCGTACTGCGTGCGCGCCGTCTCGCTTCTGAAAAAGAAGGGCGTCTCCTTTGACGAGATTGACGCCGGCTTTGATGTGAAGAAGAAAAAGGAAATGGTGGATCGCGCCAACGGAGCCCGCACCTTCCCGCAGATCTTCATCGGCGACACCCATGTGGGCGGTTGCGACGAGATGATGGCGATGGAGAATGCGGGCAAGCTTGATGACCTGCTGCGGAATGAAGGAGCGCTATGAGCGCCGTTAAACTCGCCCTGATCCAGATGCGTTCCGGCGTCGACCCGGAACGCAATCTGGATGACGCCGAAGCCCTGATCCGCGAAGCGGCGGCTGCAGGCGCAAAATTCGTGCTGACCCCTGAGACCACCACTTTGGTCCAGAAGGACGCCGATCAGCTGTTTCAGCAGATCCACACCCCCGAGGTGGAGCCCGCGATTGTGCGCTTCGCCGATCTCGCGGACTCCCTCGGCATTGATCTTCTGATTGGCTCCATGGCGCTCAAGGGCGGCGCGTCTTCTGATGGACGCGAACGCGCGGTCAATCGTTCGCACCTGTTTGGCCCGGACGGGGCGCTCAAGGCGACCTATGACAAGATCCACATGTTCGATGTGGCGCTGGGCGGAGGCGAGACCTATTCGGAATCCACCAATTACGCCCCGGGCGACCGCGCCGTCCTGACCGAGGCGGCGGGCGGCCGGCTGGGTCTGACCATCTGCTACGATGTGCGCTTCGCCGCGCTCTATCGCCGTCTGGCCAAGGCGGGCGCGCAGATGATTTCTGTTCCGAGCGCCTTTACCCGTCCGACCGGGCGGGCCCATTGGGAAACCCTGCTGCGGGCCCGCGCCATCGAGACCGGCAGCTTCATCCTCGCCCCCGCCCAGGGCGGCAAGCATGAGGATGGCCGCAAGACCTGGGGGCGGTCGATGGTCATCGGTCCCTGGGGCGAGATCGTCGCGGCCTTTGATCATGACGAGCCGGGCGTGCTCCATGCCGAGATCGACCTTGATGAAGTCGAGGCGGCGCGCTCTCGTATTCCGTCGCTGAGCAATGATCGGGAGTTCACGGGTCCATGATCCGCTACGCGCTGGCTTGCGCGGACGGGCATGAGTTTGAGGCCTGGTTCCGCAATTCAGACGATTATGACGTCCAGAAGGACCGCGGTCTGGTGGAGTGCCCGCATTGCGGCTCCACTGAGGTTTCAAAGCAGTTGATGGCGCCGTCGGTCAGGACTGCGCGCAAGACGGAGGCGACCGCCAACAGCGCGCCGGACTTTGAAACCCTGGCGCGTCAGGTGCAGGCCCATATCCGCTCCAATTTCGACTATGTGGGCGAGGATTTCGCCCGCGAGGCCCGCGCCATTCACAAGGGTGATGCGCCTGAGCGCCTCATCTATGGCGAAACAACCGCTGAAGAGCGTGAAAAGCTGAGCGAGGAGGGCGTGCCCTGCGCGCCGCTGCCTGCGCCCTTTGCACCGACCCCGCCGAAGAAGGCGAATTAGCCTAGAGGAAGATGTCGCCAGCGAGCCCGAGCGCGAAGCCAAGCACGGCGCCCAGGGGCGGCGCCCAGCTTTTCTCCAGCTTCACATCCGGCGCCACGTCCTGGAAGGTCAGGAACAGCACGCCCCCTGCCGCGAACACCATCAGCGCCCCCAGAACCATCTGATTGGGGGCGAAGAACATCACGCCCAGGGCCGCGGCGATCGGGCCCAGGAGCGGCATGAGCGCGAAGGGGAGATAGGTCTTCATGGCGCTTTCAGAGCTGCTGGCGGCGCGTTCCCGGAAGGCGTTGAAGGCCTCTGGGAAGTTCTGCAAGCCGATCAGCAATGCCAGCAGCAGCCCTGCTTCAGCTCCCGTCGCCAGCATGGCCCCAAGCGCGATCGCTTCGGGCAGGTAATCCACCAGCATGGCCATGAGCTGACCCATGGACTTGCCGCTGCGACCCAGCGTGCGGTCGATGAAGAAGAAACAGATTCCACCTGCAATAAAGGCCGCGAGCGCCATCCAGCCCGGCATCAGATCAACGCCTTCAGGCACCAGCACCAGCGCGACCGCCGCCACCAGCACCCCGCCGCCAAAGGCGATCACGCCATGGCGCAGCTCGCCTGACATCCAGTTGGGATGGACCTTGTCCCAAAGCGCCAGCGCCGCCCCCAGAGGGATGGTCGCCCCGGCGAGCAAGGCGAAGAGAATGGCCTGAGACAGCGGTTCAGTCGTCATGGTTATGACGTCGCCGGCTTCACCGATCCCATCAGATAGTTGACGCCGGAATCAGACGTGATGAAGAACACATCCTTGAGCGGGTTATAGCTGACGCCCACGGGCTCCATGACGGTCAGACCTTCTGCCTTGAGAGCGGCCCGGACTTCCATGGGTTTGACGAGTTTGCTGAAGCGGTGGGTGCCGCGCGGCAGCCAGCCCAGCACGTATTCGGCGCCGAAGATGGCGGTGGCGAAGGCGCGCGGCGTGCGGTTGATCGAGCCGACGATCATCATGCCGCCCGGCTTCACCATGCGCGCGCAATCGCGCAGGAACTGATCCGGGTTGGCGACATGTTCGACCACTTCGAGATTGAGCACGACGTCGAATTGCTCCGGCCCGCCGTCTTCGAGCAATTGCTCGGCCGTGCCGTGACGATAGTCGATCGAAAGGCCGTTCTCCTCGGCATGCACGAGCGCGGTCTTGATGTTGGCTTCTGCGGCGTCGACGCCCGTGACGGAGGCGCCGAGGCGGGCGATGGGTTCGGAGACCAGACCGCCGCCGCAGCCGATATCAAGCACCTTCAGGCCCTTGAGCGGCTCTGCCCCTTCGGTCTTGAAATGCCGGCTCAATATGTCGCGGATATAGGTCAGTCGCGCGGGGTTGAACTTGTGCAGGGGCGCGAATTTCGACTTCGGATCCCACCATTCCCCGGCGATACGGGAGAACTTCTCGACCTCTTCGGGATCGATCGACGGCGTGGACAAGGCAGTCGGGGCTTCGGCCTGGGCCATGACGGGCTCCTTACACATGCCGGCGCATGAACGGTTCTGCGCATTTGCGCTGATATCGCCGGTTTTGTACCAATCGCGCCGCAATATGGTCCCATCGCTCGCGATTATCGACCCCGTTGCGCCGTTTGCCGCATTTGCCCTGCTGATTGTTTTGTCTTTGGAGGATGTTGATGACCGCTCCGCGTCTCGTGCTGAAATTCGGCGGCACCTCCATGGCCAATCCCGAACGCATCGCCCATTCCGCCTCCATCGTCGCGGCCGAAGCCCGCGCCGGCAAACAGGTCGCCGTGGTGGTCTCGGCGATGGCGGGCGAGACGGATCGCCTGCTGGGCGCAGCCGAAGCGCTGGGTGGGGGGCTGGGCGAAACTGAAACCGATACGGTCCTCGCGGCGGGTGAACAGGCGAGCGCGGCGCTGATGGCCCTGGCGCTCAAGCGCGAGGGCTTCCAGTCCCAAGCCGTGATGGGATGGAGCCTGCCCATCCTTGTCGAAGGCCCGCCCGGCGGCGCCAAGATCACCGACATTCATGGCGAACAGCTCGACGCGATGATGAGCGCCGGCGTGATTCCGGTGGTGGCGGGCTATCAGGGCTTGAACGCCGAAGGACGGCTCGCCACGCTGGGGCGCGGCGGCACTGATCTGAGCGCGGCGGCGGTTGCGGCGGCTGTGGGCGCGGAATGCGATATCTACACGGATGTGGACGGTGTCTTCACCACTGATCCGCGTATTGCGCCCGAGGCCGTGCGGGTCGAGCGCATCAGTCATGACGCCATGCTGGAGCTGGCGGCCATGGGCGCAAAGGTGCTGCAGACCCGGTCTGTGGAATACGCCAAGGCCAAGGGCGTCACCCTCCGCGTGAAATCGAGTTTCCTGCCCGCCGGGCAAAGCGCCGGGACCGAAGTGACGCCCGAGGCGGAGATCGCAGAGAAACGGATTGTCTCCGGCGTCGCCTATGTGCGCGATCAGGCGCGCCTGTCCATTCATGGCGGAGAAGGGCCGCTCGCCGCCGAACTGTTGTTTGCGGCGCTGGGCGAGGCTGATGTGGATGTGGACATGATCGTCCAGGCCCGCGCGCGCTCGGGCGGCTCCGTGGTGGAGTGCTCGGTGGCGGGGCGGGACTTGCCGCGCGCCCTGGCCGCGGCCGAAGCTGCGGCGCGTCCGAACGGTCTAGACGTTCGCTCTGAGACCGGACTGGCGAAGGTGTCTGTTGTCGGGACCGGTCTGCGGGGGCGGGCGGATGTCGCTCGCACCCTTTATGGCGTTCTGGCGCGGGAAGGGATCGCGGTGCGCATGACCGCGACCAGCGAGATCAAGATCTCGGCCCTGGTGGACGCGGACTATCTTGAACACGCTGTGCGTGCGCTTCACGCCGCCTACAGGTTGGGTTCGGCGCCGTCCAAGGCTTGACGAACCCCCCTTTAACAAGGCCTCTATCGCCAGAATGCCAGACTCGACCGGGTGCGCCCCCGTTTGTGACGGCCCCAGACAGGATGCCTGACAGAACGCCATGACGCCCAAAAGCCTGTCCACCGCGCGCGGCCCGCGCCGCCTGCTCAGCCGTATCCGTGACCTGATGGCGGCCCAGGAAGATGCGCAAAAGCGCCTCGACCGGCTGACGGATATCATCGCGGAAGAGACGGGTGCGGATGTGTGCTCGATCTATCTGGTGCGCCCCTCGGGCGCCTTGGAGCTGTCCGCCACCCATGGTCTGGACGCCTCGGCGGTGCACCGGGTGCGGCTCCATGCCGGCGAGGGCCTTGTGGGCGAGGTGGCGCGCCGGGCGCGCCCCTTCGCCGTGGAGGACGCGCCGTCCCACCCCAGCTTCTCCTACAAGCCTGAAACCGGCGAAGAGCCGTTCAAGAGCTTTGTCGGCGTGCCGATCCTGCGCGGCGGTCGTCTGGTGGGCGTTCTGACCGCCCAGACCGGCGCCGTGCGTCCGACCACCGAAGAAGAGATCGAGACGCTTCAGACCGTCGCCATGCTGCTGGCCGAGATCGTCACCTCGGGCGAGCTGGTGCAGGCCGAAGGCTTCGCCGAGCTTGAAGTGCGCCTGTCCAAGCCTGAACGCTTTCAGGGGCTGGCCCTGTCCGCGGGCGTGGTGCGCGGGGTGGCGGTCAAGCACGAGCCTCACGTCCTGTCGACGCGCCTTGTGGCCGATGACGCCGCTGCTGAGGAGGCGCGCCTGAACGAGGCGATCACCCGCCTGCGCCGGTCAGTGGATCAGCTGCTGGATTCAGGTCGCGTGCCGATCGGTACGCCCTCGCGCGAAGTGCTCGAGACCTATCGCATGTTCGCCCATGACCGGGGCTGGCTGAACCAGCTGGGCGAGGCGATCCGGGCCGGCCTGACCGCCGAGGCCGCTGTTGAACGGGTCCGCAACGAACACCGGGCGCGCCTGATGAAGGCGCGGGATGCGCACTTCCAGGAACGCCTTCACGATCTTGAAGATCTCGCCAATCGCCTGTTGCGCCATCTCGCGCGCACCGAGGAGGCGGAGGAAGACAGTCTTCCCGAGAACGCCGTCATCGTCGCGCGCTCTGTCGGTCCGGCGGAGCTGCTGGAGTTTGATCGCTCACGCCTGGCGGGCATCGCGGTTGAGGAAGGCTCGGTCACGGGCCATGCCGTCATCGTGGCCAAGGCGCTGGGCATCCCCATGGTGGGCCGGCTCGATGGCGCGCTTGATCGTGTGGAGGAAGGCGATAGCGTCATTCTCGATGGTGAGTTCGGCCTGCTGCATGTGCGCCCCAATGAGGAAGTCCGAACGGCTTATGACGAGCGGATCGCCGCCCTGGTGGAGCGCCAGCGGGCCTTCGCGCATTTGCGCGACGCCCCCACCAGGACAAAAGATGGCCAGGAGCTCAGCCTGGGCATGAATGCGGGTCTGCTGGTGGAGATGAACCGGCTTGAGGATACCGGCGCTGCGGGCGTGGGCCTGTTCCGCACCGAGTTCCAGTTCATGGTGGCTGACACACTGCCGCGCCTGAGCGCGCAGATCGAGCTCTACAAGGCCGTGTATGAGGCCGCGGGCGACAAGCCCGTGGTTTTCCGCACGCTGGACCTGGGCGGTGACAAGGTCACGCCCTTCATTCCATCCATGCGTGAACCCAATCCGGCTCTGGGCTGGCGGGCCTTGCGCATGGGACTCGACCGCCCTGCGCTGACCCGCTACCAGCTGCGCGCCCTGGTCCGGGCCTCCGGCGGGCGGACGCTCAATGTCCTGTTCCCGATGATTTCGGTGGCCGAAGAGCTGGCGGCGGCGCGTGACGTTCTTGAGCGTGAGCTCGATCTCGCGCAACGCCACGGGCATGATGCGCCGGAGAAATTGCGCGTCGGATTGATGCTGGAAACACCGGCTGTGGCGTTTGCGCCCGAAGCCTGTCTGGAACTGGCCGACTTCGTCTCGGTCGGCGCCAATGACCTGATGCAGTATTTTTTCGCGGCGGACCGTCAAAATCCCCGAGTCTCAGACCGTTACGACCCGATCAGCGCACCTGCGTTACGCTTGCTTAAAGATGTCAGGCAAGCGTGTGACGCCTCTGGCAAGCCCGTGAATGTGTGCGGCGAACTGGCGGGGCGTCCGCTGGAGGCGTGCGTGTTGGCGGCGCTGGGGTATCGCAGCCTCTCCATGGCGGCAGGATCGATCGGGCCGGTCAAGCAGGCGTTGGCGGGGTGTGACCTCAGCCTTCTGACGCCCTGGCTGGACGCTGAAATTCTGCAGGGCGCGACAATCGGACCTGCTTCCTTGCGCGATCGCATGCTCCGCGCTGGAAAAGAAATCGGATTGCCGCGAGAAGTTGTTGATAAAAACTAAAGCATTTGGTTGAATAACCTTGTGTGAGGCTGGGGCGCCACACTAGAGGGAGCGTCCATTGTGACGCAGAAAATGGCGAACGCGAAGATGCGCGATTACGAACCGATGTCTGACGAGACAGGGTACGTCCCTGTTGACGCGGTGTTCAGCGCGCCGGCGCCGGCGCTTGAAGGCGTCAGCCTGGGCGAACGCCTGCGCCTGAGCCGGACCCATGCCGGTCTGACCCTCGACAGCGCATCCGCCCGGACCCGCATCAAGCGCGATTATCTCGACGCCCTGGAGACGATGGACCCGCGCGGTCTGCCGTCCAAGGCCTATGCTGTGGGCTATCTGCGCACCTATGCCGCTTTCCTCGGGCTCGACGTCGCGGACTGTGTGCGCCAGTTCAAGGCGGAAGTGGATTGCGACGCCGGCCGGGGCGAACCGACCGCGCCGCAGGAACGCCGCGAGATCAAGCTGCCGCGCGGACTTGTGGGCGCCGTACTCATTCTGGGCGGCGTTGTGGTCGCGGCCGGCTGGTATGGCAATTACGTCACCCGGGCTGAAGCCTTCGCCGGCGCCGCGGCGCCGATGGATGCGCTCATGCGCGCCGAAGCCCCGCTCGTCGAGCTGGAAGCCTCTGCGCCGAGCCGCGCCGCCATCTGGTCGGGCCTGCCGGACGCCAATGCCGGCAATACGCTGGTTCTGGAAGCGGGCGGTCGGGTCGACATTGAAGTGCGGGACGCGTCTGGCCGCATCCTCGCCGCGCGCGAGCTGGAACCGGGCGAACTCTATCGCGCGCCCGATGAGCCGGGCCTTACGATTTCCACGAATGATGCGGGCGCCGTACTGGTGCGCGCCGCCGGACGTCCGCTCGGCCCGCTGGGCGAGCCGGGTCAGGCAGTCGACAATGTCTCGGCCGCCGAGTTCGTGCTGACCGCGCTTCGGGAAACGGAAGCAGGCTAACACTGCACTTGTGTGAGGCGGCGGCAGGAACGGGGCTCGCGTGACCCCGCTTGAATGCTTATATCCCAGTGAGACTGAAACCCTCTGCCAAGCGAGGCGGCGACATGGCGGTTGAAGACCACACCAAGGTGCGGCCCTGGCGGATGATTGACCGTCGCAAGAGCCGTCAGATCCATGTGGGCAATGTGGCGGTGGGTGGCGATGCGCCGATTTCGGTGCAGTCCATGACCAACACGCCCACCTCGGACGCCAACGCCACGATCAACCAGATCCGTCAGCTGGAAGACGCGGGCGCGGACATTGTGCGCGTCTCCTGCCCGGACACGGATTCCACCGCCGCCTTCCGGACGATCGCGAAGGCCGCAAAGGTTCCGCTCGTCGCCGACATCCATTTTCACTACAAGCGCGGCATTGAGGCCGCCGAGGCGGGCGCGGCCTGCCTGCGGATCAATCCGGGCAATATCGGGTCCATGGATCGGGTGAAGGAAGTCGTCTCCGCCGCCCGCGATCATGGCTGCTCGATCCGGATCGGTGTCAATGCGGGTTCTCTGGAGCGCGAGCTTCTGGAGAAGTATGGCGAGCCTTGTCCGGAAGCCATGGTGGAAAGCGCGCTCAATCATGCGCGCATCCTCGAAGACCTCGATTTCCGCGAATACAAGATCTCTGTGAAGGCGTCCGACGTCTTCCTCACCGTGGCGGCCTATCAGGCGCTTGCCGAAGCCACCGATGCGCCGCTGCATCTGGGCGTCACCGAGGCGGGCGGCCTGCGCACGGGCGGGGTGAAAAGCTCGATCGGCATGGGATCGCTTCTGTGGGCCGGGATCGGGGACACCATCCGCGTCTCCCTGTCCGCCAACCCGGTCGAGGAGATCAAGGTCGGCTACGACATCCTCAAATCGCTGGGTTTGCGCACGCGCGGCGTGAACATCATCGCCTGTCCCAGCTGCGCGCGTCAGGGCTTTGACGTCATCAAGACGGTTGAGACGCTGGAACAGCGGCTCGAGCACATCTCCGAACCGATCTCGTTGTCCATCATTGGGTGCGTGGTCAATGGACCGGGTGAGGCGGCCTATACCGATCTCGGCTTCACCGGCGGCGGCAAGGGTTCTGGCATGCTCTACTTCGCCGGACAGGCGGACGAGAAGGTCTCCAACGAGACCATGATCGAGCGCATCGTCGAAGCGGTCGAGGACAAGGCCGCGAAGATGCGGGCCGAACGTGAAGCGGCCGAAGCCGCCGCGCAATAGCGTCCAGTTTACGCTTTCCAGCAGGTCCGGCTTGCGCTTAGCTGCTCCCCGAGCCGCCATCAGAGCGGCCCTACAGGGGAGTAGACGATGTTTCAATCCATGATGACGCCAGTCCTGATGCTGGTGTGCTGGACGCTGATCATGTGGCTGTGGATGTACGCCACGCGCATTCCTGCCATGCAGAAGGCCGGGCTCAAGCCCGCCGAACTCAAGGAAAAATCCCAGCTCGACGTGCTGCCGCGCTCGGTGCGTCAGGTGGCCGACAACTACAACCATCTGCACGAACAGCCGGTCGTGTTCTACGCCCTGGCGATCTACAGCCATCTGGTGGGCGTTGCAGACCCGCTCAATATCGGACTGGCCTGGGCCTATGTGATCCTGCGCGTGGCGCACAGCATCTTCCAGGCGACGGTGAACTTCGTGCCCGTGCGGTTCGTGCTGTTCAGCCTTTCGAGCATCGTCCTGATCGTGATGGCCGTGCGCAATCTGCTCGCCCTGATGGTCTAAGCGGGCTGCCGGGCGCCTTAGGGCGTCCGGCCTGCCGCCTCGGCGAACAGGCGCGTGATCTCCGGCTCGACGCTGGAGAAATCACCGTACTCATCGGTCTCGGTATTGATGTTCAGCGCCACGGCCATGCCCAGCTCAGGGTAGAGGATGAGCCAGCTCATCGCGCCGCGGCTGACCCCGCCATGGTGGACGATGCGCACGGGTGCATCCTCGCCGAAACGGGTGGTGTTTTGCGGGTTCACCCGCCAGCCGATCGCATAGCTTTGCTCATTCACTTCGCCGGAATTCAGACGCATGGGCGTCCAGAATTGTTCGCGAGTGGCTTCGGAGATGTAGGCGTCATCCAGCCAGGCGCTGGCGACGCGCACCAGATCGATCGAACGGCTGTAGAGCCCGCCGCTCGGCCAGCGCTGGCTGACATTCACCGCGCCGCGTGGGCGCACCTGGCGTTGATTGCGGCTCTCATAAAAGCGCGCCAGGGTGTCTGGCTCCGGGCCGGAATTGGCCAGGACGGGGGTTTGCAGATCCAGCGGCGCGCGCACTTCACGCTCCAGCAGGCTGGCATAGTCCTCGCCCGCGGCGCGCTCGGCCAGGACAGCTGCCAGAACGATATCGAACGAGCTGTAATAGAAGCTTTCGCCCGGCGCAGAGAGCAGGCGGGCGTCGTCCACCAGCATCAGGCTGTCTTCAACATGATCGAACTGGCGCTTCATGCGCAGGGTTTCGTAGGCGTCCGGCCAGTCTGAATTGTTCTCATAGCCGGGAAAACCCGCCGTGTGCGACATCAGCTGATCGAGTCGGATCAGGTTCCAGTCCGGGTTCGGCGCGTCGGGCAGGTGATCGCTGACCGTGTCATCAAGCGCCAGAGCGCCCTGATCCACAAGTCGGGCGATCATTGTGGAGGTCATCGCCTTGGAGGTGGAGCCGATGCGGAAGAGGGTGTCGGGTGTTGCGGGGGTTTGCGTTTCCACATTCGACCAGCCCGAACCCGCCGCCCAGACCAGCTCGCCATCCACGGCGACCGCGGCTGTCATGGCGGGCACGCCCAGACGCTGACGCGCCGTTTCAAGCACATTGGCCGCTTCAAGACCCGCCGCTTCAAACCGTGCGTCAAGGATCTCCACAGTGGGCGCGGGCGCATCGGGCAGCGCCTTCCAGCCCCATTGCGTGGCGATGAACGTCCAGCCTGCTGCGATCAGGGCGAGGCCCAGAACCAGCTTGAGCGCAAACTTGAGTGATGATGGCATGTCTTTTCCCAGCGATTGCCCTGCTGCAGGGCCAGCCTTGCCTGAAAGGCCCGACCCGGCGATGAACAGAGACGTATACGTTACAAGGGATGAGTCATGCCCCGGATTTACGGACTAAAAAACTGCGATACCTGTAAAAAGGCTGTGAAGTCTCTGCGGGCTGCCGGTGTGGCCCATGACTTCATCGATATTCGCGCCGAGGCGGATCTGGCCGATCGGGTTCCGGTCTGGCTGGCGGCGGTTGGCGGCAAGGCGCTCATCAATACACGCTCCACCACCTGGCGCGGCCTGGATGAGACGCAGCGCCTTCGTGCAGACTCCGATCCGGCGGGCCTTCTGATCGAGACTCCGACTCTCATCAAGCGCCCGGTGATCGAGAATGCTGACGCGGTCACCGTCGGCTGGTCGCAGGATGTGCTGAACGGGCTGACGTCAGACTGACGCCAGCCCGAGGCAGGATCAAAGCTGGGTGATGCAGCCGATCAGGGCGACCACGCCGCCGCGGGCGTCATTGACCGTGGATTCCAGCCGATAGCCCTTTTCCGTGCGGGCGATGTGAACGCCGCGATTGTTGTACATGTCGCGGAAAAGCGCATCCATGTCGGACGGGGCCTTGTCGAGCGTCTTGATGTTGGTGCCGTTATCCTTGGTGTAGGGAACAGCGAACTGAAGGGCGATCCTCAGATCGGTCGTCTCCTTGGAGGTGAAGACCATCACGCCTTCCGAACCGCGGAAACCGATATTGCGATCGGCGAAGAAGACGCCGACGCAAACCGAGTTGTCAGGGTCTCCCGGCGCGAAGAAGAAGCGTGACTTGAGCTGGACCTTGGGCGAATCCAGATCGCCGGTCTGGTTGTCCTGCATGAAGGACTTCATCTCGCCATGCGCCATGTAGAGATCGTATCCGCTCTCTCCATCCAGCCCTTTGCGCCAGTTGTTGACGACGAAGTTCTGATCGGTGTTGTTCATGACGATGCCGAGAATCTTCTTCGGGTTCTCGAGCAGCAGATACAACAGGAACGCCACCAGGATGATGATCACGGTCGCGACCGCCGTCTTCATGCCCAGCGAGGTCACGCCTGTTTTCACAGCACTGAGGAGAGCGGCGCCGCCGCGCAGCGCCTTGATCGTGTAGAACGCCATGGGCGTGCCGACAGACACAAGGCCGCCGGCGACGATCTCGATCGCCAGCTGTCCTTCGCTCTTGGCGGCGGACATGTTCTCGAAGCGCTTGGTGAGCGTGAAGACATAGTCATACACGTCCTGACCGCGATAGGTGGCGATGACCTCGGCATTGTGCTCTGAGACAATGTAGTTGGGCTCGATCTCGACGGCGTCGCCGTCGTCCTTGAGCATGGCTTCGAACTCCGGCGCCAGCTCGGAGGGATCGAGATTGCTGTCCGCCTCGGTGCGCGCGACCTGCTCCAGCGCCGCTTCCATCAGCATCATCTGGGCCTGACGGCGACGCTGGGACAGGCTGAGCGCCGGGTTCGTCAGGACGGAGTCCAGCCTGATGCCGTACCGCGCATTGAGCCGTTCAATGACCTGCATGGCGAATTCCGCCGGCGAGAGGCCTTCGTGGTGATCGATTTGCATGATGTATCTCCCTGTGCGCGTAAATCGCGCTACCCGGAGTCGTATATTCGGAGGCGGTGAATCACAATCTCAAAGAGAAAAAATCTCTCATGAGGGGATTATTCTGGCGCTGCTGTTCCCGCATCCCGGCCATGCATACAAAAGACTTTCCGCCGTCAGACGACAGCGTTAAATCCTTGGGTATGAAAAAATCCATCTGTGTGTATTGCGGCTCCAATCCGGGCGCCGCAGCTGAATACGCCCGCGCAGCGAAAGCGGTGGGCGTCAAACTGGCTCAAAACGATATCCGCCTGGTCTATGGCGGCGGACAGGTCGGACTGATGGGCCTTGTGGCGGACGCCTGCATTGATGCCGGCGGCGAGGTGTACGGGGTCATTCCTGACTTTCTCCACCAGAAGGAGATCGCTCATCCGCGCGTGCAGGACATGCACATCGTCACCTCCATGCACGAGCGCAAGCTGATGATGGCGGAAGCCTCTGACGCCTTCATCGCCATGCCCGGCGGCATCGGCACGATGGAGGAGCTGTTCGAGGTCTGGACCTGGTCCCAGCTCGGGCGTCACAAGAAGCCCGTCGGCGTTCTGAATGTCAGCGGCTATTACGACAAGCTCCTCGGCTTCATCGATCACATGACCGAGGAAGGCTTCCTGCTCGACAAGCACCGCGCCATGCTGGTGCGGGGCGAGACCATTGAAGAGCTGCTTGAGAAGTTCGAAGCCTTCGA
>NZ_DJIQ01000043.1:0-50912 GCF_002433705.1 Oceanicaulis sp. UBA6590 | reverse complement strand
TCAAACTTTTCCTTGGCCATTGTCGTGGACCCTCAAGCTGGAACATGGATTTGCGGCGCTTGCATCAGCCGACGGTCCGACTGCTGAACGATGCGCCAGGGCGATTGCGCGGGGCATAGCGCCCGTTCTCGTCCAAGGCAAGGGAGAAAGCGTCCGGAGCGCAGGCTTCTGCAGATGAAGGCGCCCGCCCACCGCCTCTGCGCCAGCTTTCCAGACTGTTGGAACGAAGGCCCAGCCTCAACCGTTTTACCGGCCAAGGCTGGGATTTGTCTCATGCCGTCATGAAAGGAGAACACCATGCGTATTCTCATCGCTGGCGCGACCGGCCTGACCGGCCGCCATCTGACTCGCAAGATCCAGCAATCGGGCCGCACTCCGGTCGCCCTCGTCCGCAAAAGCTCTGATCTCGGCGCCCTGCCTTCAGGAACGGAGACCCGCACCGCCAACCTCGCCAGCCTGCCTGACGATGTGGCGGAGGGCATGGATGCGGTCATCTTTGCGGCGGGCTCGGGCGGCGACACCCCGGCGGAGCTGACCGACAAGATCGACCGCGATGGCGCCATATCCCTGATCGAGAAGGCCAAGCGCGCCGGAGCGCGCCGCTTCGTCATGCTCAGCTCGGTCGGAACCGACAATCCTGAAGAAGGCCCGGAAGGCCTGCGTCATTATCTGAAGGCCAAGAAGGCGGCAGACGAGCATCTTCAGACCGCGGGCATCGACTTCGCCATCGTGCGTCCGGTCTCCCTCACCAACGATCCCGGAACAGGTTGCGTCGAGGTTTCGCCCGAGCAGGTCAGCGGCTCTGAAATCCCGCGCGAGGATGTCGCCGAGGTGCTGGAACGGTGCGTCAGCGTTTCTGAAGCTTCAGGCGCGGTTTTTCAGCTCAGCCAGGGCAAGGACTCCATCAGCGACGCCATGGCGCATGTGAAAGCGGCCTAGTCCGGCGCGTCCGGGTCGGAGCGCGCCTGGTCGCGCTCCACCCGTACATCCTTGGGCGTCGGCGGCGACCAGCGCCGATCATTCATCGCGCCCAGAACACGCCCGCCTCCGCTCAGCTCATCCTGCTGCCGGGCGAAGACCTCGCGGGCCCGGGTCACGAAGGCCGGGTTCTTGTGGTTGGGAATTTCCGGATCATAGACTTCGGCCATCTCGCGCAGCATCTTGCGGTCTTCCTGAACAAAGGCGCGTGACATCTGTTCAGCGTCGAACGCATGCGCTCCCAGCGCCTCGAAGGCGCTGCGGCCGATCCGGACGCTCGAATCAAATGTTTCCCGGATCATGTCCCGACACCCCACCGCGTACAGGTCATAGACATGTTCGCGCGAGACGGCTCTCGCGATCACGTGAACATGCGGGTGATGCTTGCAGACATGCCGGACCAGCTCGGTGATCTGGTCACGATTGTTCAGGGCCACGATCAGCAATTTCGCCTTTTCGATGCCCGCGGCATGCAGCAGGTCCGGACGCGTGGCGTCGCCAAAGAAGACCTTGAATCCGAACGCCCTCAGCGCCTCAAGCTGGCTGGAGGAATAGTCGAGCACGGTCGTCTCGTGGCCATAGGCGCGCAGCATGCGGTTGACGATGCCGCCCACGCGGCCGTGACCGGCGATGATGATCTCGGCATGGGAATCGATCTCGTCCGCCTCGGCGGGCCGGGTCTGCTTGGCCATGAGGGCGCAGATCCGGTCATAGAGCACGAACAGGCCGGGCGTGAGCAGCATGGAGAGCGCCACCACCAGCAAGAGCTGGCTCGACACCGTCTGCGGCAGGATGCTCTCAGACACGGTCAGCGTGAGCAGAACGAAGCCGAATTCGCCCGCCTGCGCCAATCCCAGCGTGAACAGCCAGCGGTCCGAACCGCCAATGCGGAAGGCAAGGCTGAGAGCAAACAGGATCAGCGCCTTGATCACGATGAGCCCCAGCGTCATCGCCAGCGTGGTCCACAGCTGGTCAGCCAGGAGCTGGAAGTCCACGGCTGCGCCCACAGTGATGAAGAACAGGCCCAGCAACAGGCCGCGAAACGGATCGATATGGCTTTCGAGCTCGTGCCGGTATTCGGAATTGGCAAGCACCACGCCCGCCAGAAACGCGCCCAGCGCCGGAGACAGACCGGCCAGCGTCATCAAGAGGGCGATTCCCACCACCAGCATCAGGGCGGCGGCGGTGAACAGCTCGCGCAGGCGCGCCATGGCGATGAAGCGGAAGAGCGGCCGGGTCAGATAGCTGCCAATGCCCACGACGATCGCGATGGCCGCAAGACTGACCAGCCCCTTCGCCCATCCTGGCAGATGCTCGAACGGCGCGAGATCGCCACCCGCGCCATGCCCGCCGGCCGCGTCGGCGCCATGCGCGCCCGCGCCATGGGAGGCCACGCTCGCGACCAGGTCCGGCGCTGAGAGGAGCGGAAACAGCGCCAGCATGAAAATGACGGCGATGTCCTGAAACAACAGCACGGAGAAACTGCTGCGGCCGCCATCCGAACTCATCAGCCCGCGCTCGGTCAGGGTCTGCAGCACAATGGCGGTCGAGGACAGCGCCAGGATGAAGCCGATCGCCACGCCCTGCCGCCAGGGCAGATCAAGGAACAGGCACACGCCGAACACGACAAGCGCCGTGATCCCGACCTGCAGACCGCCCAGCCCCAGAAGACGTCCGCGCATCTCCCACAGGCGCCGCGGCTCCAGCTCCAGCCCGACAATGAACAGCATCATCACCACTCCGAACTCGGCGAAATGCTGGATGGCGATCACATCCACATGCAAAAGCCCAAGGATCGGGCTCAGCACAATTCCGGCCAGCAGATAGCCCAGCACCGACCCCAGGCCGAGTTTCGACGCGATGGGCACGGCCAGAACGCCGGCGCCCAGAAACAGGGTCGTCAGCAACAGGAAATCACCCATGCCCCGTCTCCCCGTCATTCAGGACCGCGTCGAGCGTTCCGGCTTGCAGAATGTGGACCTCCCGCGCCCGCTCATAGTCGTAATGACCTTCACGCAGACCGATCAGCAGGCGCTTGTAGCCGTCTTCATGCACCTGAAGCCGCTCATCCTCGGCCGCCTTCAGCGCCTCATAGAGCACATAGGGCGGCAGGAAGCGCATCTGGCACAATCGTGCGGTCTGCTCGAGCGGGGTCAGGAAGGTGCGCAGCGGATAGTGCTGGAAGCCTTCGGATGAATACGCGTCTTCCGGCGACGAGGTCGTGATGGCGCAGAGCAGCGCCTTGCCCTTCAGAGCCTCCCCGCCCTCGCCATAGGCGAAGCCGTGCTCGAGTACGAGATCGATCCAGTCTTTCAGGAGCGATGGCGTGGAATACCAGAACAGCGGGAACTGGAAGACGATGACGTCATGCTCCAGCAACCGGTCCTGCTCGGTCTCGATCTCGATATCGTGGCGGGGATAATGCTCGTAAAGGTCGATATAGGTGATGCCCGCCAGATGACTGACTGTCTCCGCCATCCCCAGATTGGCCCGCGAATAGCGGCGTCCGGGATGGGCGAAATAGACCAGTATGCGTGACATGCTTCGCCCCTCTCACCCCGGATGACCCGTTGAGGTCAGCATGCCGCGCTTCGGGTGCAGAGTGCAATCGGGCTGGACGAGTGCCGGGCGCTACTCCCCCACCTCAACGCTGATCCGCTGCTGCGCGCGATCAAGCACGCCCTGGGACAGGCCGGCCCAGAGCGGGCCTTCGAGGCGGGTTTCGATGATCTCGTCCATGGTGGCGCCCGTGGGTTCGAGGTCCTCGATGTAGATGATCATCAGCTCTTCGCGCGGATCATTGGGATCTATGACGTGCTTCATGGTCGCGTTGATGGTTTCCGCCGGCAGGGCATAGCCCGCATCGGCCAGGACAGCCCGCATCATGGCGTTGTCGGAACCGGGCTCGGGCGTATCCCCCTCGCCTTCGCCAAAGCGCGCCCGTACGAAGAATTCGGCTTCTCCAAGCTGACGCCGCTCCAGATCGGACAGGTGAAAGTCATACCCCGCATTGGGCAGGCTTGGCAGATAGGCCTCGAACTGAATCCAGTAGAGCCGGTCGACAATGCGATCCTCGCCTGCCTCCACAAACAGATGCATCTCGGCATCCACCGCATCATGGAGCGCCCAGCGCTGCGCCCCGACATGGACCGCCTCGTCCGGCACGCTGATGCGGGCGTCAGGCTGGTAGGGCGAAGACAGGCTGGCGCCGTCGACCGTGCGCATGGGCGCTGGCCAGGTCCGCGCCTCCAGACACGCCGCTCCGGAGCAGGCATTGAGGACGGCTGTCAGGGCGAGCGTGCAGATAGTCAGGGGCATTCAGAGCGGTCTCCGTCTGGCTGAGGCAAGACCCAGCAGACCCGAGGCAGGCCGCAAACCCTAGTGAAGCATCGGTAATATGAGGCTCGCGCGCAAAGTCGCTGCGCGTTCCAGGGCCGTCAAAGGAAGAAGAAGAATGGAGCGGGTGATGGGAATCGAACCCACGTATGCAGCTTGGAAGGCTGCCGTTCTACCATTGAACTACACCCGCGCCGGGACCGACTTGATAGCGCGGCCCGCCTGCCCTTGTCGAGACGGCACAGGCGGCTGAGTTGCAGATGGAAGTGAGGGGGAAGATTTAGGCTTGCCCAGCCGAAGCTCGCGCAGCGAGCGAAGGATGGTGGAGGGGGCTGGATTCGAACCAGCGTACGCCGAAGCGGGCAGATTTACAGTCTGCTGGATTTAACCACTCTCCCACCCCTCCACAGGGTCCGCATCCGCGGCGACGACTGATTGGGAGCTCAGCCGCCGGGCCATTTCGAGGATCTACCGCATCAACCGATTGCGCCGGAGCGCCAAGGGCTTTAACGAGGCCGCTCCCCGATTTGGAGCGCGGACTATAGTCATGGCTTTTCAACGGCGCAACACCGATAAAAAGGGTTCTGCAGCGCGAAATGCAGCCCGGCGAGACAGCCCCGATCAGGGCTGGATCTGGGGCCGCCATGCGGTCCTGGCCGCCCTGGCTAACCCCAAGCGAAAACACATCTCTTTGCATGTGACGCGCAACGCCGCGACCGAGCTGGACGACACGTTCAGGAAGCTTGCGGACATCGAATTGCCCGGTCAGATCACGTCCCGCCTGCCCGACGGCGCGGTGCACCAGGGCTTTGCCCTGAAGACCAGCGCGCCGCCCGCGGAATCACTCAACGCCGTGCTGGAGCCGACCCACGGTCTTCTGGTGGTGCTCGACCAGATCACCGATCCGCACAATGTGGGGGCCATCCTGCGCTCCTGCGCGGCCTTCGGCGTGCGCGCCGTCATCTGTCAGGACCGCAAATCCCCGCCCTTCTTCGGCGCGCTGTGCAAGACGGCGGTCGGTACTGCGGAGACGATCCCGCAGGTCCAGGTGACCAACATCGCTGACACGCTGATCGCGCTGCAGGAGGCCGGACGTCATGTCATCGGGCTGGCTGGCGAGGCCGAGGCGCGGCTGGGCGACGAGATCGCCGCCCATGCCGGACCGGGTCTGGTGCTGGTTCTGGGCGCTGAAGGGTCGGGTCTGCGCCCGCGTGTGGCCGAGCATTGCTCTTCACTGGCGCGTATTCCCATGGGTCCCAAGGCGGAAAGCCTCAATGTGTCGAACGCGGCGGCGATCGCATTGTATGAGGCGTCCCGCTTTGATCCCCGGATCAATCCGAAACCGGAATGACCTTACCGGCCGGTGGTGAAATCGCCGCCGCCCGAGGTATGGATGCGGCGCTCGCCGGTCACCGTACGGATATAGGCGTCCGACCCGCCGCTGATGCGCAGATCCACATCCTCGGCCGTGCCGCCGAACCACAGATCGGAGGATCCGGCGAGGACGGCTTCCACGCTGATCGCGCGGCCCTGCTCGATTCGGATATCACCGGACCCGCCGCTGGAGACGTTGAGCACGCCATCCATGCTGGCGACCATCAGGTTGGACGAGCCCGAGCTGCGCACATGAACGTCGGACGTTGCGCCGACGCTGAGATCGCCGCTGCCGGATGCTGCGTAATGCACGCCGGACGGAGCATTGCCGATCTCGACATTGCCGGAGCCGGACACGCTGGCGTCCAGGCTGGCCACATGGCCGGCGCGCACATGGCCGGACCCGGAAATGCCGATCTCCATATCGCTGCCCACATCCCCAAGCTCAACATCGCCGGAGCCCGAAACCGCAAGCTCCGCCGTTTCGCCGATATCACGAGCCGTCAGGGCGCCGGAGCCCGACAGCGCGGCCTGCAAGGCGCCGCCAACTTCGCCGATGCGGGCATTGCCCGAGCCGCGAATGGCGAGACGGGCATCATTGTCCACATCACCGGCAGACAGCGACGAGCAGTGCGAGAGTTCGATATCGAGACGGGATGAATCCCCCATTTCAGCCCGCACAATGGACTCACCCAGTTCAATGGCCGCCGGCGCGGGCGTGGTGATGATCAGGACCGGTAGATCATCAAAGGATTTCGCGTCCCGTCGGCTGCGTCCGACACGCTGCTCGCGCCAGCCGCCATAGCACTGCACGCGACGCATGCTCACGCCGCCGTCAATCGCGAGCTCACCGCCCGAATTGCGAATATCCGCCCGGGTTTCCCCGGAGTTTTCAATGCGGGCGTCCAGCGTGGCGCCTTCAACCACGCGAACCGTACCGATGAAATTTTCAATCTCGACAACCGGAGCGCCGCCCGCTTGCATCGCCGTCGCCAGCGCCAGAACCATGACCGTCATATCGACCCTCATTCGTTGAGTTTTATTGTCAGACCGGCTCCGGATGTCCCCCCGATCGCCGACCCTGCCTGCATGCTGAACGAACACACCCCACGACAACATTGCGGCAGTCTAAACTTTTCGCCATGTCGCTCCTGTCGACAGACACCGCGCATCGCGCTTTGATGCGCGTCATGAGACATCACGCCCCCCGCTCCGACCTTTCCACCCATACTGTCGCCAATCAGTCCGAGCCGCTTGTCGGCGTGAACTGGTATGCGGATGACGCCATGCTCAAGAGCGCGCTGTCGCGCAATGGCGCGGATGTGCATGCCGAACGGCTGTCGTCCATGGGCGCCGAGGTCGGATCGGACGGCGTGCAGGACCTGGCCCGTATGGCCAATGAAAACCCGCCCAGATTCAAACCCTTCGACCGGTTCGGTCACCGAATTGACGAAGTGGAGTTCCATCCCGCCTATCACGCGCTGATGGAGCTGGGGCTGGGGCATGGCGTGTCCTCCGCCGCCTGGACGGTGGAACAGGCGCCGCATTCCCTGCATGCGGCCCTGTTGATGCTGATGGGCACGGCTGACGCCGGCGTGTGCTGCCCGCAATCGATGACCTATGCGTGCGTTCCCGCCCTGAGGAAGTCTGACTGGACTGGCCCGTGGATCCAGGGCGTCACGGCGGGGCGGTATGATCCACGCTTCCTGCCGCCGGAAGAGAAGGTCGGGCTTACGCTGGGCATGGCCATGACCGAGAAACAGGGCGGATCCGACGTGCGCGCCAACGCCACTCGGGCGGAAAGTGCGGACGGCGACATCGTCACCCTGACCGGTCATAAATGGTTCTGCTCGGCGCCCATGAGCGACGGGTTCCTGACCCTCGCCTATGAAGGGGATGGGGATGACGCCCAGCTCAGCTGCTTTCTCGTGCCGCGCTGGACCCCGGACGGCGAGCGCAACACGATCGAGATCCAGCGCCTGAAAGACAAGCTCGGCGACAAGTCCAACGCCAGCTCGGAGATTGAATACAAGCAGGCCTGGGCCCGTCGGGTGGGCGAACCCGGCCGCGGCGTCCGCACTATCATCGAGATGGTCAACCATACGCGCCTGGACTGTCTGGCGGGATCGGCGGGCCTTATTCGAAATGGCGCCGCCTATGCCGTCTGGCATGCGGATCGTCGCAGCGCGTTCCAGCGGCGCCTGATCGACCAGCCGCTCATGCGAGAAGTTCTGGCCGAAATGGCCATGGAGGCCGAAGCCGCGCTCGCCCTCGCCTTCCGAGTCGCCGAGAGCTTTGACAAGGCGGACAGCGATCCCAAAGAAGCGGCGTTGGCGCGGCTTCTCACGCCTATCGCAAAATACTGGATCTGCAAGCGGGCGCCCTATCTGACCTATGAGGCGATGGAAGCTCATGGCGGCGCCGGCTATGTGGAAGAGCACCCCCTGCCCCGCATGTTCCGCCAGAGCCCGCTCAATGCGATCTGGGAAGGGTCGGGCAATGTCATTGCGCTCGATGTGCTGCGCGCCCTGGCGCGCGACGAAGCCGCGCGCGATGCGCTGACCGCCGAACTGGCGCCCGCCTATGGCCGTCACCCCGCGCTTGATGCGCGCCTGAACGCCCTGACAAGAATGGCGGCCGGAGGGATTGGCGAAGCGGACGCCCGCCGGTTTGCGGAATGGGCCGCCACCGCGCTGACCGCCAGCACCCTGATACGGGCCGGGCTGGACCCTGCGGCGGACGCCTATATCGGTCGCCGCATTGCGGAAAACCCGACTTCGCTCGGCGCTGGCGAAGCGGCCATTGATCATGAATGGCTGATCAATCGCGCCCGGCTTGCCGTCTAGATCAGGATTTGATCACCGGTTTGGTATCTGAAGGCCCGACGGACGTGACCTGCGGCTTCTTGCCGGTGAGGGTTTCGCCCAGCGCCTCACACTGCTCAATCACCACGATCTCAAAACCGGCAGCCGCTTTCTCTCGGTCGGAATCCGGGAGACGATCCGCTGCGGCTCCCATCAAGGTGACAGCCGCCGCCAGAACATTGATGACCTGCACCACGGCCTTGCCGACAGCCTTGAGCCTGATCCCGATCCGCATGATGACGCTGCCGGCGCGCGCCTCCAGCAGCTCCACGCTCAGCTCATGCTGGCTATCAAATTCGAGCGCGGAAGCGCCGGACCACCGCTCATCTTGAGTGCTCAGCGCCTCATGCAGCCAGGCCTCGAGGCGGGGCCTGATCATCTGACGGAACGTTTCTGCATAAGCTTGCGGATCATCGGTTTGCGCATCGAGACGCACCTCAAGCTCGAGATGCATCTCGAACTCGTCATCTCCGCCCTCGTCCATCCAGAGCCGGTTCCCGCCCCCAGAGCCATTCGATTGCGGTAGAGAATAATCAACCATGTGCGCCCCCATCCACCCGATATGAGAAGTATTTACAACCCAGAATAAAAGAGCAAGACCGTTCGCTCTTCACCTCGAAAGGCCGCGTCCCGGACTCGCGAGCGAAGGCGACTTGCCTGTGCGCATGGAGATCGGCTAACCGCCCTGTTGAACAACTGGAGGGGGAGACGGCATGTCGGCGCTGACGATCGGGCTGATCGCCTACATTATCCTGCAAATGGGCATCGCCTATTGGGCGTCGCGCAAGATCGCCGGGGATTCCGACTATCTGGTCGCGGGCCGGCGCCTCGGCGTTTTCACGCTTGGGGTCTCGCTGTTCGCCACCTGGTTTGGCGGAGAGACCGTGATGGGGGCCAGCGCCGCCATCGCCAATGAAGGTTTGGCCGGCGCGCGCGCCGAACCGGTTGGATACGCGCTGTGTCTGGTCGCGTCCGCCCTCTTCGTGGCCGGCGCCATGCGCGCCAAGGGCTATATGACCCTGGCGGACTTCTTCCGAGACCGCTTCGGCAAGCGCGCCGAGGTCACGGCAGCGCTGGTCGCCATCCCGACTTCCATCATCTGGGCCGCCGCCCAGCTCATCGCTCTCTCCGCCCTTCTGAGCGCAGTGACCGACCTGCCGGTGACAGCCACGCTGCTGGGCGCCGGAACGCTGGTGATCGCCTACACATTGATGGGCGGTCTGTTGGGGGATGTGGTCACCGATCTCGTCCAGACGATCGTGGTTCTGGCGGGGCTTCTGATCATGATGGTGCTGCTGCTGCAGCGCACGGATGGGCTCGCCAATGGCTTAGCCCTGATCGACCCTGCCCAGTATGTCCTCGTGCCGCCCGGAGAAAGCTTGATCGAACGCATCGACGCCTTCGCTATCCCGATCCTGGGCTCCATTGTCGCCCAGGAGATGATTGCACGCTTTTTAGGGGCCAGAACCGCGAAGACAGCCGTTCGCGGCGGTCTTCTGGCCGGCGGCCTGTATCTGTTGTTCGGCGCCTTCCCGCTGGTCTTCGGCCTCATCGGCGCAGGGGCCGGATTTGACCCCGCAGCAGGCGATCTCTACCTGCCGCTCATGGCGGCTGAGCTGATGCCCAGCGCCCTGTTTGTGGTGTTCGTCGGCGCGCTGTTCTCCGCCGTTCTGTCCACTGTGGATTCCGCGCTTCTCGCGGTTTCCGGCCTGGCCAGTGAAAACCTCTATGGGCGGCTGCGCCCCAACGCAAATCCGCAGGAAAAGTTGATCGCCGCACGCGCACTGACCGTTGTCGCCGGTCTCGCCGCCCTGATCGTCGCCTTTTCCGGGGACAGCATTTACGGGCTGGTGGAGCTGGCCAGTTCGCTGGGATCCGCAGGCCTGTTCGTGTCGCTCCTGATCGGTTTGCATTTCCGCTTCGGCGGCGAATGGAGCGCCCTCGCCGCGCTGGCCGCTGGCTTGGTGACGATCTGGCTTGCGGACTTTGTTCTCGTCATCCCCGGCGGGTTTCTGCTGTCGATCACGATGGCCGCCATCGCCTATCTCGGCGTCGGCTTTCTGGCGCCGGGCACAGCGGCTGCAAGCGCCGAATAGACGCCGGGGCGGACTGTGTCCGCCCCGTCGCTTTGTCCCAGGAGATCGGGCCTAGCCCAGAATGCTGAACACCAAAGTGCCAAGCACTGTGCCCAGCGCATAGCCGAGAACGCCCACGAGAACGCCCGGCGTCACAAGATCGCGCCAGCCTTTCGCCGCCGCGAGCGCCGGAGCCGTGGTGGCGCCCAGAATGGCGGCGTTCGACGCGATGATGATCTCGGGCAGGGACAGCTTGCAGAACTTCGCCAGCGTGAAGGCGATCCCGGCGTGGATGGACAGAAGGATCGCGATATAGGCGATGATCATCGGCGCATTGGTGACGAGCTGGACGACGTTGGCGCCCGCCGCGATGGCGGCGAAGAACAGGAAGGCGAACACCACGCCGAGTTCAAACCCGCCATGAAGTTTCGCCATCCGGTTCGGGATTGCGGTGGGTAGTACCAGGGCCAGCACCGTGATGATCACATAGCGCAATTGCGGCTGACCGCTCAGCCGGGTCAGGAAATCGCCAACCGCCACGACGATCAGCGCATAGGCCAGAGTCAGTCCAAGGCTCAGAGGCGTTGCGCGGCCCTCGCTGGCCTCACCGGATTCCTCGACTTCACCCGCCGTATGATCACGCTTGACGAAGCGCTTGGCGATAAAGGCGAAACCGGGAAGGATGGCGAGCACTCCCAGATAGGCGGCGCTGGCCATATTGTCAGCGGCCAGCATGGCCGAAACGATGCCGGGCGCCGTCTCCGCGAGGCCTGTCACATCCGTCAACGCGGCGAAGTTCACCGAGCCGCCCACATAAGACGCGGTCAACGAGGACGCGATGCCGACCTCATGCTCGCCGAGCGGCAAGACGAAAGCGGCGACCAGAGCGCCCACCAGCGTCGCAAACGCCGCGATCAGGAAGGCGCCTGTCATGCGGGTCGTTTCAAAGAAGATGCGCTTGAGGTCCGCCTTCATCAGGAACAGCGGGATCAGCACCGGGACGGCATAGGTGAATACAAAACCGTAGGCGGGCGCATCAAAGGGCAGAAGGCGCAGATTGGACGCCAGAATCGCCAAGAGGATCGTCCAGACCGTGCCGGTCAATAGCGCGCCGAACTTCGTCTTTTCCAGAAGGAAGCCGGCCGCGGCGATGGCGGTCAGGCCCGCCATGACCGCGAGATTGTTGTCTGCGGGGATCAGGGATGCGTCCATGATGGAGTCCTGGGGTTTTAGGCGCCGGGCGGGATCACCGCGTCGGCTTCAATTTCAATGATGAAATCAGGGCCGGCCAGCGCCGCGACCCCGATCATGGAACAGGCCGGCGGAAAGTCGGCGAACACCTTGCGGTGCGCCTGCCCGACCGCCCTCTGCGTTTCAAGGCTCATATCGATCACGAACAGGCGCGTGCGCACCACGTGGCTGATATGGGAGCCCGCCTTCTCCAGCGCTTGCGCGATGATTTCAAGACATCGTGAGGCCTGGGCCCCGGCGTCTCCCGGGGCGAAGGGCTGACCGGCGTCATCCACGGCGACCGTGCCCGCCACGAACACCTGATCGCCCACACGCACGGCGCGTCGATAGGCGACCAGGTCTTCCCAGGGCGCGCCCGTGGTGACGCGTAGACGGTCCCGCCCCGCCTCGCTCATCCCTCCTCGCCCTGCGGCACGCCGTTGGCGAACAGATCGAGCGCAATCGCGACCATGCCTTCAGAGGATACCGTCACGGCGCCTTCGCCATCGGGATAGAAGAAGGGCGAGTGGTTGGCCGGCGGGGTCTCGCCGCGCGCCTGATACTCGTCCCACACGGTCTGCGGAGCGCCGCCGACCCAGAACATGAAGATCGGCACGTCCTCATCGGTGCGGCCATAGCGGGAAAAGTCCTCGCCCCCGGTCACCGGATCCGCCGTCGCGACAGCGTCCTCGCCGAACCGGGCGGCCAGGACGGCGCCGGCCTGATCAGACAGGGCCGGGTCATTGTAGAGCGCCGGCGTATAGGTCTCCTCGACCTCCATCACCGGCATCAGCTCCTCCGGCAGGCCTGCGGCCATCGCCTGACCGCGCGCAATGCGCTCGATCCCGCTGATCAGACGCTCGCGCACCTCATCGGTATAGGAGCGCACGGTGATCTGAAGATGGGCTTCATCGGAGATGATGTTGTGCTTGGTCCCCGCATTGAAGGCGCCGACCGTGACGACCCCGGTTTCAAACGGCGACAATTCGCGGCTGACCAGCGTCTGCAGGTTGGTCACGATCTGGCTGGCCAGCACCACCGGGTCCTTGCCCAGGTGCGGCGACGCGCCATGGGCGCCCACTCCGCGCACATACAGATCGACCGAGTCCACATTCGCCATGGCCCAGCCCGGCGCATAACGGATCACGCCCGCCGGCATATAGCCCCAGGTATGATAGGAGACGACGGCGTCCGGCGTGGGAAAGCGCTCGTACAGGCCATCTGACAGCATGGCGAGGGCGCCCAGCCCCACTTCCTCGGCTGGCTGGCCGATCAGCACCAGCGTGCCGGACCAGTCATCGCGGTTCTGGCTCATATAGCGAGCCGCCGCGACCAGAGAGGTCATATGGGTGTCGTGCGCGCAGGCATGCATGACCGGGAAGGTGTTGCCCATCCGGTCCTCGCCCATCACTTCAGACGCATAATCGACCGGCGTGTCCTCTCGAACAGGCAGACCGTCCATATCGGCGCGCAGCATGATGGTCGGCCCCTCGCCGTTTTCCATCACGGCGACGACGCCTGTGCGACCCACGCCTTCGGTCACCTCGAACCCGGCGTCGCGCAGCTCCTGCGCCAGACGCGCGGCGGTTTCGGTCTCCATGAAGGAGAGTTCCGGGTTTTCGTGGAAATGCTCGTAGAGCGATTGCAGATGATTGTCCCAATCCGCGCTGATGGCGGTGCGCAGATCATCCTGCGCAAGGGACGGTGCGGTCAGCGCCAGCCCAGCGGCGGCGGCCATGAACAAATGACGCATTGTGCGACTCCCCGATTATCTGGGCGGCATTGCAGACCGCCAGCCCGGAGAGGTCAACGCATAAAGGTAAGGCTGCTTGCGACCGCCTAGTCGAACAGGGCGTCCGCCGCGGCCTGGGCGGCGGCGCTGTCATCAATGCCCTCGCCCTCGATACGACCCTGCACCGCCGCGCGAGCCGCCGCCAGCAGGGATTCGATCTCGCTTCCCGCCATGGCGGATGCGCCTGCGAAATCGCCGTCCCGGACCTTGTCCTGCGCGCGTTGCAACTCGACATTCACGGCCGCAACTATGGTTTCCAGATGCGCCTTGAGCGCGTAGTCGACCGCTGCATAGGCCGCGATCACCGTTTCCTTGCCCACATAATTGGTGCGCTCGAAATGCTCCTCATAGCCCACAGGCTCCCAGGCCAGCACGTCTTCGGCGAAATCGGGCATATCGGGCAGCATTTCAAGAAGCATGACCACTTCATTGAAATGGTTGAGATAGTCGGTCGCGAGCCCGGTGTCGGGATGCACGTTGGCGGCTTTCAGCGCGTCCGCTGACAGCACCCCCTCGCCCAAGGTCGCCGCTTCGCTCATGGCTAGCCCCATCGTCCAGTCAGGCGATGACAATGCCAAGTCAGCCTAAACGAAAGACTAACCGTAATGTGGGAATTCAGCGTCGCAGTTCGCCTCTAGCTGGCGCCGCCAAAGCGCTCTGACCATTCGGCCACCTGATCATCCTCGATCTTGGCGAACAGGATATCGGCCGGTTCGAAGCTCCGCCCCGGCTCCAGCGCGGACAGCATCGCCTTTGCATCGCCCGTGGGCCAGTCCTGCGCGCCCTCAAGACCCAGCGCCGCCAGGATCTTGCTCGCAGCCTGAGGAATGACCGGTTGCGCCGCGATGGCGCACAGACGCACCAGATTGATGCCCATGCGCACGCCCAGCGCGGCCTGGTCCTTGTCGGTCTTGAAATGCACCCAGGGCTCGGCCCTGGTCAGGTATTCATTGCCCGCCGCCCACAGGGCGCGGGTCTCGGCTGCGGCCTTGCGGAACTCCATCGCCTCGTAATGGCTGGCGATGTTGGCAAGGCGCGTTGCGACTTCGGTCTCAAGCCAGGCTTCCGCCTCGCCCGGCGTTCCGCCCTCGGGGATGACGCCTTCAAATCGCGAAGCGCCGAATTTGAGAATCCGGTTCACGAAATTGCCCAGAACGTCAGCCAGATCCTTGTTCACGCTCGACTGGAAATGATCCCAGGTGAACTGGGAGTCAGAGCCCTCGGGGCCATAGGCCGTCAGATACCAGCGCCAGTAATCGGCCGGCAGCAATTCGAGCGCCTGATCCATGAAGACGCCGCGCTTGTTGGAGGTGGAGAACTTGCCGCCATACCAGGTCAGCCAGTTGAAGGCTTTCAGCGCATCCACCGTCTTCCACTGCTCTTCAGAGCCCAGAAGCGTCGCGGGGAAGCTGACGGTGTGGAAGGCCACATTGTCCTTGCCCATGAATTCCACATAGCGGACGTCATCAGCGCCCTTGTCGGTGCGCCACCAGCTTTCCCAGTCGCCGCCATTTTGCTCCGCCCATTCCCGGGTTGCGGAGATGTAGCCGATGGGCGCGTCGAACCAGACATAGAAGACCTTGTCTTCAAAGCCTTCGCGCGGCTGGCCGTTCTTGGTGACCGGCACGCCCCATTTCAGGTCGCGCGTGATGGTGCGGTCACGCAGCCCCTCATCAAGCCATTTGTAGGCGATGGACTTGGCGAAGCTCGGCCAGCCGTCAGCCGCATCCACCCAGGCGCGAATGCGCTCCTCCATCACCGTCTGCTTGAGCTGGAGATGCTTGGTGTCGCGCACTTCAAGGTTTTTCGAGCCTGACACCGCCGAATAGGGTTCGATCAGCTCGATCGGATCGAGCAGCTTGCCGCAATTATCGCACTGGTCGCCGCGCGCTTTCTCGAACCCGCAATTGGGACAGGTCCCCTCAACATACCGGTCCGGCAGGAAGCGGCCATCGTCGATGGAATAGACCTGCTGCTCGACGACTTCGGCGATCAGACCATTCTTCTCGAGCGTTTCGGCGAAATGCTGGGTCAGCTCGGCGTTCTGCGGCGAGGAGGTGCGTCCGAAATAATCCCAGCTCAGACCAAACTGCTCGCCGATGGACTTCTGGATCTCGTGCTGCTCGTCGCAATAGGCGCGCACATCCTGACCGGCGGCGGCGGCGGCCAGTTCAGCGGGCGTGCCATGTTCATCGGTGGCGCAGATCGCGAGCACATCATGACCTTGCAGGCGCATGAAGCGCGCATACACATCCGCCGGCAGCATGGATCCGGCCAGATTGCCGAGATGCTTGACGCCGTTGATGTACGGCAGGGCGCTGGTGATGAGAATGCGGGCCATGGGCGGTCACGTCCAACTGATGACAGAGTATGCGCGCACACATAGCGCTGCAGGGCGCAAAGGGGAACCGGCCCCTTCACTCAGTCGGCCCGTCCCCGTGCAAACCCTCAGGGCACCACAAGGTGACACTGTTATCTTGCAGGTCGAACACCAGCCGGGCGCATTGTCTCAGGACATCCCGCCCCAGGCTGGCGCGTGGGACACGGTTTGCGCCCGAACGCTCGGTGATGGTGATCACATCAATACGCTCTGCGTGACCCGAGCCTGTCTGCGCTTCATGCATGGCCAGTTCGGCGTTACTGAGCTGGTAGGCGAGCATCTGTGGGAAATATCCGGCGATCAGCAGCCCGTGATTGGGGTGCAGCAAGGCCTGCCCCATGGCGAACATGCCGATGGGTTCGTCAACAGCGTCGGGGAGAGGCTCATCAACCAGCCCGGTTTGCTCAGCCTGTCGGAATATGCGTCTGTCCAGATGCGTCCGCTGGATCAGGCTGAGCCCCAGATCGACAGCCCCCAGCGTGGAGGAGGCTTCGAATCGCCACTCCAGCAGCCCCCTCTTTCCCGGGAGCACAGTTGCAGCGGTTTCGGGGGCGGACGCGTCCATAATCAGTTCGATCTGATCGAACGCCTCCAGCGCGCCAAGTCCGACATAGCCGTCTGCAAGCGGGGTGAACTCATAGTCAGGAATCCAGATCGCTCGCCGGCGACTTCCGGCTGCGGACCCAACAGACAGGCGGGGCCTCCCCGTCCGGCCACGCAATGTCGCTTCGTCCCGGATCTGAATGGAGACCCCACGCGACAAAAGCGGCGTGGCGCGCAAACCGGCGCGTTCGGCCGTACTGGCGTTGACCAGCAAGAAGGCCGGAGCATCCAGGGCAACAATCAAACGCACCGGCTCTCCTGAGAGCGTCGCCTCCACGATAGGCTGCGCACCGTCCAACGCTTCCACGCGCAAGACCTGCGCCCGGGCTGACGGAGGGAAGGCCCCGAACAGGCACGCTGTCAGCACCACCCATCCAAGCGCCCGCCTTAATCGACCCGACATCTATCGACACCCTCTGATTGCCGTCGCTTCAGAATTCCCTCAAATGGCTAGGAACGCAAGCTTCACCCCGGCGCCTCTCTCTGTGCAATCAAGCCTGCAAGCCTGCTTGCCGAACCGGTCATCTCCCGCGTAGAAAGCGCTGACGCGCCGGCTTAGCTCAGCTGGTAGAGCAGCGGTTTTGTAAACCGAAGGTCGGGGGTTCGAGTCCCTCAGCCGGCGCCACACCCCAAAAATTCTAATGATAAATATCAACGCCCTAGAGGTGTTGGTGTCCCACGCAAAAATGGCCGTGGGACACCTGACCCCCACCCCTACAGCGAAGCCGCAGACCACGAACGGCGCGATCGCGAAGACCCCGGACGTGCTTCGCGCGGCATCATCCGTTGGACTCTCGCCTTGATGGCGCTGGCGATCCTGATCGGGCTGGGCTTCTGCGCCGCTCAGGCTCAGCAATTCTTCATCCGCTACGAAGGCGATCAGAACCGGGTCGATATCCAGCAATCGACCGGCGGCGGGTATTTCAACGCCCTGATGCAGTTCAACGCCTGGGCGGCCAATGACACTCGGGTGCGGATCACCGGCCCGTGCGCGTCCGCATGCACGCTTCTGCTGAGCTATGACAATGTGTGCTGGACAGGGGGCGCGAGCTTCCATGTTCATGCGGCGCGAACAGGCGGGCGGCAGGACGACGAGGCGAACCGATCTCTTGCCGCCACCCTGCCCCGGGCTTTGCTGGATCGCCTGCCCGATCCAGACGAGTGGTCATCCGACTATGAGCGGGGGTTCAGCTTTTCCGGCATCGAGATGTCGGAAATTCTGCAAAGACCCCTGTGCTAGATTCCCCCTAGACGCGAATAAAATATAACGTCATGGTTTATCCACAACTGTGAACAACAGGGGGAAACCATGACTTCTCTGTCTCTTACAGAAGAAGAGCGCAGGATTGCGCGCGGCATCCAGCCGAGAGCCGCAGAGCTTCGCAGCCTGATGCAGACCTATGACGAGACCGCCGAAGAGCTCGTTACGCTCGCGCGCTTTCTGATCGCCTGGGGTGATCACCCCGGAATGCTCTACGCCTACGCCCTCACCGCCGAGGCTTACAAGACCCTCACCGGTTTCCCGATCCCTGTCCGGCTCGTGAAGAAGACGCCCAAGCCCTGAAACGAAAAAGGCCGCCCCGAGATGGAGCGGCCTTTCCTATTCGTCTGATCCCGTCACACGCCGGGCCCAGCTTTGAAGAAGGGCAAGGCGCGTGGCGACGGTCGTGTGTGTCGAGAGGAGCGCGAGATAAGCGAGCTCGTAATCCCGACTGGTGCGCGCTTCCGGGGGCGGAAGTTCGGGTATGTCGTCAGCCCTCGGGGGGATCATCAGTTCCGAGTCCGGCGGCGCGACCAATGGCGCGGCGAGCGGCTTCAGCGGCGGCGTCGACTGACAGGCTGACAGACTGATCAGAAGGACAAACAAAAGCAGTAGACGCTTCAGAAATGGCATTGCGGGCATCCTCTATGGTGCGGGCGGCATCGGTGATGATCAGTCGCGCCTGATCGCCTTCCGCGGCATTGGTCTTCTGGTCAGACAGGAAGGTGTTGAGCTGATCGGTGAGGCTGGCGAGGTCTTCACGGGCGCTCTGGTCCGCATGGTTCTGCCAGCCGTGAATGCGGCCCGTGGTGTAGGCGCCGGCCACCAGAGACGCGGCGCCGGCGAGCGCGATCACAGACAGGCCGAGCTTGGACGTGATCAGACTGAGCAAAGCGCTGATCATCCGAACACCTTCGCCTTCATCGATCTCAGCCATGCCCAGGCATAGGGCCGGGCGAATTCGGTCGCACCGGCGCACAGGGCGACAGAGAGGGCGGGAAGCCATGACAGATGGCCCCAGATGATCAGGAACACGACAAGCGCGATGAAGGCGGCCCCTGCGAGCCGCCAGAGGGTCACAGACATGGTCAGTCTCCTATGTGCAGAGAACGAGGCCGGGCAGATAGCCCGGTTGCCCCTTGGGCTTGGTCATCACTTCGCGGCGGTCGCCAGGGGCGAAGCTGATGTGCAGGCGGTCTTGCGCCGGGTACCAGATCAGCTGGTCAAACATGATCGGGCTTTTGATGATGCGCCGGGCGGCGATGTGGGCTGAGAGGCCGCGCGCCTTGAAGTCCACCGCCCAGCCGGTGATGTGGTCAGAGGTCGGAGATCCACCCACGGCCTCGTTGACCAGGGGCGAGCGGAACCAGCTCGTCACATCGATGATGACGCCCAGAAGGGACCGGACGAATTCCATCCCCTCGGCTGTCTGACGGATCGCCTTTTCAGCCTCCGGGCCGGGCGTGTTGTCCAGCCCTTTATCAAACGCCGTCTGGCTGCGCAGGGCTTCGCGCCACGTGAAGTGGCGGGTGATATTGCCGTGCATGATCACCCCTCCCGTCCCGGGCCGCCGCGGCGGCGGATTTCGTCAATCACCTCATCGAGCCGCTTGTTCGACAGCCATGCGATGGTGGCGGGCGCCGTGGCCATGCCGGCGACACCGGCGACAAGCACCCAGCCCTCGCCAAGGCCGAAGGCGATGGCGATCACCCCGACGACAAGACCGAAGGCCACCGTGCCGATGAAGTATTTCAGGCCGGCCTGCGCTTTCGGCGTGAGGGTCACGACAGCCGCGCCAGCCAGGCACACGACGATGAAGAGGATGATGATCTGTTCGGCCCGCGCGAGCAGGCCGGTTGCGGTCTCAGGCGCCATGATCACGACCCTCCACGATAAGGCGATGGGCGCCCGTCAGGGCCACCATGAGGCCGGACCCGACCCCGATATGACCGAGCACCCACAAGAGGCTCTGCAGCGCGCCCAGGTCGCGCCAGTCCGCGTGCAAGAGGTAAAAGGCCGTGTTGCCCGCCATGGCGAGGCACAGGGCGGCGAGCGCCAGCCCTCCGAAGCGAAGCATGTCAGAGGCGTCCACACGCTGCCCTCGGGCTCTCAGCGCCAGCAGACAGCGCGTCACCGCGGCGATCACGCAGAAGGGTCTCGGGGCCCCTTCGGATTTGAGCTCCGAGAACAGCCGGAGCCCGGCCAGCGCCGCGCCCAGATAGGCGACAAGCTGCCAGAACAACCCGGCGGCGTTCAGCCAGCCGAGCGCGGTTTCAGGATGCGACATGGCATGCCCTTCTTGTGGTGACGACGCAGGGAAACGGGCCCGCCTGACCAAGCGGGCTGGACTCTGATGTTCCGCTAATGTTCAGTCCCTGCCCCCAACCCCGGAGGCGGTGATGAACTGGCGATCAGGCTTGCAGTTGAGAGATCATGACCCGGCCCTGCGGGTAGAGCTGTCATGCCCGCCCGGCGGATGCGGCCGAACGGTGCGGCCCAGCATTGCAGAGATCATCGAACGCGCGGCGATCAAGGGCATTGAGGCGCCCGAGCAGCTTTACCTCGATGAGGTGGCGGCGCGGGTGAAATGCCGGGGATGCGGGCGGCGGCTGGTGCTGCTGCAGACGCACGAAGAGACCATGGAGGCGTTTCAGGGCGGGATGCCTTAGGGCCAGCCCGCATCCAGATCAATCGCGCGCAAGGCGTCCAGATCAGCGGCGGCATTGATCGCGTCGGCCAAGGCGCGCGCATTGGCGAAACACGCCTGCACATGATCGAACGCCGCATCGCCGAAGGCTTCCAGGGCGGCCAGATCAAGCGATTGGAAGACACCCCGCGCCAGTTGCCAGTCGACCGTTTCGCCGCTGGGCTTGCGCGCCAGACCCGCCGACGCCGCCGCCAGCCGGGCGGTCGTGCCTTCGTCGAGCTTCACGGGTACGCCGCCATAAGTGAAGGCGGTTTCGGCCTGCTCACGCCGGGCGGATAACTGGCCCAGCATGTGCGCCCGCGCCCCTTCCAGAAGCCCCCCGGTCGGGTAAGCGTCCAGCCCGTCAAAGTCGGATATCAGCCGTTCGGGCAGGAAGTAGAAGCCCGGAACCGCCTCGACCGGCTCAAGCCGTCCGGCGTAGTAGTCGCCCCGCACGGCGTCACGTTGGGCTTGTGTGAAAAGGATCATATTACAACCCCGTCATGTAGGTATTGAGACGCGAGTAAAGGTTGGCGTGCTCGGTGCTGGTTAGAGAGCCGCCGATAAAGGCAATGGAGATTTGCCCTGAAGTGTAGCCGTTGGGAGACCCGTCAAAGTTTTGCGCCAGCAGGTACAGAGCATATTTTGGTAGGCCGATGGCCGTTGCGGTGCCAGATCCATCAGATGTCCCGTTGGTGTAAAGCTGCGTCGCGTTGTTGCTGCTGCGGTTTGAGGCAAGAAGTTTGTTCGCTGCGCTCGACGTTGCGTAAGAAACCCAGCTCACATCGTTGAACCGCGCGCGATTTGTGCCCGTATTGTTTTCAATCCGTAAATGGTGTTCAGGAACTCCCGTGCGATCAGTAACGCCTAGGTAGTTTCCACTCGCGCCAGTTGCACGGACCCAGACGCCGGCTGCGCCGCTGTTCTGTGTCAGGCTGACGCCATCCACACTAGGCGCATAATTGGTGTTCAGATAAGCGCTCGTCCCGTCGCCCGTGTAGCCTTGATCCGTGGTAAAGGCAGGACTGTTGACGGTGCTAAGCGCCGAGCCGGTCGGGTCTTTCCAATTTATTTTACCCGCTTGCTCGGAGTGGGCCGCCATAACCCAAAGAGCGTCGAGCTTGGTCCAGATTCCATCCGCTTTCAGCCCCGTGACCAGATCATCAATCAGAAGCTGGCGTGCCGATGCAGGTGGCGCGCTCATCTGGTCGATAATCGCTTGCGCATCCCCATCCAGAAACGCGGACGCCGTGGTGAAGCTGATCACATCAGACCACTCGCTGTCGCCATAGGTCGTCCCCGTGTAGCGAACCCGCGCGTAATAGGTGTTGGACTCAAGCAGATTGCCGCTCGGGATCTCCCAGCTGGTCTTGTTGGTCGCATCGTCCGTGGTCTGCACAAGGATGGTGTTAAAGTCGCTCGACGTGGACACCTGCCAGTCACTGCTTGCGTGCGTGTCGCTATCGTTGGTCGTTCCGAAAGCCGAGGCCGTCAGCGTCGGTGTCTCGTCCTGTATCCCTGTTGCGCCGTCCGCCGGATACGTGATCGAGGGCGTGTTGACGAAGGGCGCGGAATACGCGAACCTGTCCTTGGGTTCGAGAACCTTCATTTCCCACCCCCACGCACCGTCCACATATTCAAAGATCACCCGTGCGCCCGGGACGGTGACAATCTGGTTTTCAGATCGCCCGTTGATCCGACCGGGGATGGTGACAGGATCGCCCACACCCCATGAGCGGATCGGATCGTGCAGCTCGAAGCGATCCCCCTGAACGGGCGAAGCCGGAAGCCCGGACAGTGTGACGCCGCCCTGAACCGGATAGGCCTTGCCTGCCGCTGGCGTGAACGCGCTTGTCTGGATCGCTGCGACCGTGACGCCGCCGCCTCCGCCTGTTGCATCCTGCGGCACATACGCGCCTGCCGTGTCGTTCCAGGTCAGCACCTGTCCGTCAGTCGCGCCATCCTGTTCAAGGTCCGCCAGCGGGATATCTGTCCCGCTCATGCGTGCGCCCGCCGCCGCGACATTGGCCGCATCGGTTACGTCCGCGCCATCCTCGACATTGATATGCGCAAGCAGGGCGGCCTTATTCACGCCAAGCTCAATCGTTCCGTTCGTGGTGATGAGTGATCCGCTATCAATCTCGATGCCGTCAAAGCCGGAGACGGCCACACTGGTGACGGTTCCAGCGCCGGTTCCGTCCGCGCCCTTGGCCGCCAGCTTGGCCCATGTTGCGCCCTCGGTCGGCGTCGTGCCCGTGGAGCCCTGAAGCGCCAGCCATGTCTCGCCCTGATAGGTGACGATATCGTCAGCGGCGTAGGTTGTTCCCCCACCCCATGCGCCTTGAAAGTCGTCTGCAAGCGCGCCTTGGGGGCCAACGAGAGATTCCAACCATTCCGATTGCGTACCGGTAAAGCCCTCATCAACCGCGACTTCATAAGCGCTTGGGCCTCCGTCACCCTTATCGCCCTTGGGGATGGTGAAATTGAAAACAGCAGCGGCGGATGAACCGCTGTTGGTGACGCTCACACTGGAACCCGCCGCGCCAGTCGTGACGGTCCCAATGCTGATGGTGGCGGCGGCGCCGGAGACAAGACCAAAATCCAGAATTGCAGCAGCGGAAGTGCCGCTATTGGTTACGGTCGGGGTGGAGCCAGGCGAGAGCGCTGTAACGTCACCCACACTCACCGTTGCGGCCGCGCCCGCCGGTATCCCGAAATCAAGCACGGCATCTGTGGACGTGCCCGAGTTGGTCACCGTGGCGCTTTCGCCCGGCGCAAGCGTCGTCACAGTGCCTACCGATAGCTCGCCAGTGTCGCCCTTTGGCCCGACCAGAGACACGCCTGCAGGCCATGCGCCGGACGCTTTCGGGCCATAGAAGACTTTCGCGGCGGTGTCGTAATAAAAATCCCCGTCAGAACCCACACCCGCGCCGGGTGCGCCAGTCCCTGAAAGGATGGTGCGGCCATCCGCGCCATCCTCACCGCCCAGCGTGAGAATGGAGCTGCCCCATGCCCCGCCCGACTTGGGGCCATACAGCTCGCCATTGGTATTATCGAGCGCGAATTCTCCATCCGAGCCGACTGAATCAGACGGCGCGCCATCTGTGACGATGAAGCCCCCGATGGAGAGCAGAAAGCCCGCGATCTGTTCGGCATAGGCCGTGGGCAGGGTGTACCAGGCGTTGAAAATGGCGAGCAGCGAAGTCGTCGCCTCCGCCTCGGTCACCGCGCCATTGGCGAGATCATCGAAGACAGCAGCAATCGCCGCCGCTGCCGCGGCGTTATCAAGGTTGGCCATGGTCTTGATCCTTAGTCAGAGCCGGTGCGAGTGAGATCGCCCGTCACGTCCGCCACCACGACGCGGCTTTCGGTGTTGCCGGTCACGCGCGCCTGAAAGACAGCAGAGACGTTCCCGCCATAGGGCATGGCGGCGGGCGCAGAGATCACCCGATTGATGATGCCGGCAGGGCCTTCCGTGCCCGAGGCGAGCGTGAAGTCGGTCTCGCCGCTGGCGCTCAACACGATGCGCCAGTCCACCGTGATCTCCCCCAGCGGGTCTTCAACATCAACAACCGTGGGGCGGGCGTTGAACTGCCCGGCGAAACGGATCACGCCTTCGCCCGGCGCGCCCGAGAGCGTGCCCGTGGCGAGTGTCTGATAGGTGGCGGCAAGGCTGGTGGTGGAGCCGGTGAGCACGATCGCGTCGGTCCGGATCGAAGGCGGCAGACCCGCCACCTGGATCCCGCCCGCGGCGCTGTCAAACACCAGCACGCCCGCATCCGTGCGCAACTGCAGACGCCCGGTGTCCATGTCGAGCTGGAAGGTCTTCACCGTACCGGCGGCGTTGAGCGAATAGACCTCCGAGCCGTCCATATCGATGACAAAGCGCGGCGAGGCGAAGGCCGGGCCGAACTTGATCTGGCCTGCAGCGAAGCGAATGTCCGAAGACGGATTGCCGTCAGACTGGCGTGCGCTGAACTGCACCCCGGCGAACGCTGTCCCGGCCTGAACCGCGATCAGGCGCGTGGCCAGAAGCTCATCCACAGACGCAGAGACCGCCGTCAGGTCCGTGGCGATGGCGCCCACCTCGCCATCCAGCGTGTTCACGTCCGCTTCCAGCAAGGTCAGGGCGGTGGACGTCGCATCCTGATCATCGGCCAGCGTGTTGAACTGCAGCGTCAGGCTGGCGAGTGAGTCCCCCACCGCACTGAATTGCGTGGTCGTGGACGCGGTGAAAGCCGTCAGATCATCCGCCACCGTGGTGACGCTCGTCTGCACCCCGGCGATGGAATCGTTGAGTGCGCTGATCTGCGTGGTGCGGGTGTTCGTTTCCGCCACCAGATCGGACGCCAGCGTGGTGACTTCATCCTCTACCAGCGCGAGGGCGTCATCCACCGCGCTGATCTGCAGCGTCAGGCTCGATTGAACGGCCTCGGTGGCGGTGATCCGCTCGGTGCGTTCCTGCACAAACAGGTTGACTGCCTTGCGCTCGACGCCCCGGCGCTGATTGGCCTCTTCGATCAGGGACCGGATTGTCGCCTGGGCGGCTGATTTGCCCGTCGCGATCACCTCGTCAGCCAGAGCGGCCAAACGTTCATAGGTGTAATCGCCAATGCGCAAGGCATCCGTCGCGGTCATCCCGCCCGTGGTGATCGTGCCCAGAATGCGGCGGTCACCGATCACGCCGAACTGAGACACATACTTCACTGCCACCTGATAGGCGGTCTCGGGCTCAAGCCCGGTCAGCACCACGCCTTCGGTTACGATGTCGTACTGGCCGAACACGCGCCAGCCCGCATCATCATCCGCCCACGCGGCGTCCGTCGCAGGATCAATCGCGGTGCGGTATTCGACAATGATGGCCTTGGCGTTGTCCTGATCGGCCGAACCGGTCACCACGATCGTGGGCTGCTGTCCATTGCCCGCGCTGGCGCTCCACACATCGATTGCGGGCGGCGGCACGTCATAGATGTCGGGAACCGTCAGCGTGGCCGGAACCGGCGCGGTGTTCGTGCGCCCAAGGGCGAAGTCATGCTTGCCCGCGCTCTCGGAGATGAAGCTCACGCGGACGATATTCGTCATCGGGTCGAACGAGCGGGTCAGGCATTTCAGCTCGACACCATCCAGAAGGAAGCCCGGCTCGGTGATGGTGAACACATCGCCCGGCTCGATCTGCATCGCCCAGGGCTTGAGCGGCACGGTCCCGCTGAACGGCTCCCGGCTGTCAAGGATCGCATAGGCGGCCAGCTCTGCGATCTGGTCCCGGTTCGACCCATCCGCATGCAGCGCCACATAGGGATAAGTCAGATCGCGATCGATCACGCCGCCATCGGCGGTGACATAGGCCGCAACGCTGATCTCATCCTGCGGAACGTCCTCCCAGTTATGGGATTCCATCCGGCAGGTGGGCACCAGCGTGTTGATCTTCTCGAGCCGGTCCGCGTTCGTGGCGATCTCGAACGGGCCTGCAGTGTCTTCAACCGACAGGGTGACGACGCTCGATTTCGGCGCCGAGACGATGCAGCTAATCTTGCCCGCAAAGCGCGCATACCGCGCCCCGCCCGCCTGCATCAGACCCAGAAGAACCTGATGCCGGTCATCGAGCGAAGACGGATAGGCCGAAGCCGTCCAGCCGTTCGCATCGCACACATTCGCCCATTCCATGAAGGCGGGCAGATGCACGCCGGCCGATCCCGCCCCGATGCCGCCCACCAGCCGGGAGCCCTCGTAAAGCCCCATGGCCCAATTCAGCGCCAGAAGCGCCGCATTGTCCGAATAGGCGTAGGTGCTCGGCGTGCCCCAGCGGTGCGAGCCCGATCCGCCCGGAACCGTGGAATCAAGGCGCGGGTCATAGAGCTTGATCCCCTTCAGCGTCAGCCGCGTGCGCGGCTCGCCCGAGGGGTAGGATTTGAACTTGCTGTCCTGATACAGGGTCAGCTGGCAAGACGCGCGATAGGGCAAGGCCTTTGACGCATTCCACCCCTCATAGCCGGGCGTAGCGGCGTCCAGCCCGGTCTGCGCCAATGCCGTATCACTCGATGCGCCCAGCTTGGTCTGCAGCCACATCTTGTCCGCATAGGGGCCGGTGCTCGCTGCGCCATTGGCGCCAAAGCTCACCGCCACATCGTCAGCATAAAAGCCCTCGATCTGCTGGATCGGACCGCAGCCAGAACACACCGTCCAGATCGACTGATACCGGTTGTCCGCGCCCCATTCATCGCGATGCACGATGCGCCCGGCGGCCGCCACGCGACCCAGCGCGAAGGGAACCCCCGCCGTGGGGTCAGCGCGCCACTCGAGGGGGGAGCCTTCAAACCCCGTATCGGGCTGAAGGAGTGCAGTTGCAGCCATCTGCCCGGCAGACAGCACACTCATCACTGTTAGGGTCTGGCCAATGGTGGCGCCGCCGCCTGCGACCGCCACGAAGGAGCCCGCCACATACGCACCTACACCCTTGGCCGCCGTGATGATCGCGCCGACAGCCCAGCTTACAGGATCAGCCATGCGGAACTCCCATGCAGAAAAGCCCCGCGCGTGGGCGGGGTGAGCAGAAAGACTCGACTTTCAGAAGAAAGGCGCCGTAGCGTTCCCCCATCACGGGAGGACGTTATGAGCGACTGGAAAGAATTTCGCCTTCAACTCGACTTCGGCGGCAACTCGGCAAAGATCACATGGATCAAAGAGGGCGGGAAACTGCTGTCTGGGAAACCGATGGTCTCCATCACGAACTTGCCGTTTGACCAGCCTGGGGAGCAGTCGGAGTCTGAGAGCCAGCAAGCTGCTCGCGAAGCAGCGAAAGCTCATCTTCAAGAGTTGATTGATCAGCTGTGAGCTGCGCGCACCGTGCGTCCAGACAATCAACGCTACGCATCAGGGACGAGACCTGAGCTTGAAGCTTGGCGATGCGGGCTTCATGAAGGCGGCGATCATAGACCTGTTCGCCCTTGGCAGTCTGGCTCATGAGTTATCCTTTCCGGGTTTCAGGCGTGCGCCAGCACGCGAGAGTCAATTCAAGATTGGGAACGAGCACCGCGAAGGCGCCCTGACCATCAAGGCCGATCACCCGGCGCGCGGCGGCGGTGTGGACCACCATCAGGGACGCCTTGAACGCATCACCCTCCGGCGTCGGCAGGGCGATCAGATCGCCCGGCATGGCCATGGCCGGAGCAATCTTCACCAGCCCCAGTGCGTCCACCGCCTCACACAGGCTCGACAGGCCCTGTTCGCGGAACCGGCGCAGGGCGGTCTGCTCGCTCGAATACCGCACGCCCTTCAGAAGCGGCACGGGGTGGCCTTGCTTGCGCAGGGCCAGCGCGCACAGCTTCACACAATCGGTCCGGCCCCAGTTGAGCGGCTGCCCCACAAAGCGCTTCACGCACGCGCTCACCGCCTGCTGACGGGCCAGCAGGGCGCTCTTGTGTTTCACGGTCATGAGGGTCAGCCGATCCTGTTGCCCGGGCCGCCGCCGACTTCATTGCCGCCGCCGGTATATCCGCCGCCGCCGGTGCCGTAGCGGATCGCGCCGCGCGGCTGTTCGGCGCGCCAGTAGATCTTGCGCGTCACGCTGGACATCAGCGGCTTGAGGGCGGGCGTCTCCGCCAGCCGCACCCCGCGCGGGGTCAGCTGGAATTGCTCGAACGTGTAGGAAGTCAGAACCACGGAGCGGCGCCCCGTCGATACCGCCAGAGACGCTACATTCAGAAGGCCCGTGGTCAGGGTGTCAGGCGTGCCGATCACGGCGCCGGTGTTCGGGTTGATCTGCCCCCAATAGAGCACCCAGGGCGAACCCTGCGCAGCCGGGTCCGTCAGCGCTGCAACGCCGTCATCGGTATAGGGCTCAAACGTCAGATCGGGCGCGATGGCTTCAGACACCTGCCCCTCTTCGATATTGGCCACCGAAGACAGAACACCCAGATCGTCATGCTCGGGCAGATAGGTCTGCCCGCCGAACACCACCGTGCCGCCCGAGGTCAGCCGCACCGTCTCATCGGGCAAGGTCAGCTCGAGCGCGATGAAGGCGTGAGGGTTGTCGGCCTGCCAGGCGGCAATTACAAGAGTGTCCATGAAAAATCACTCGCCATGCATGTACGAAATAAAGGGCCTGCCTTGGGAAGCGGCGCCGGGGTGGCTATTAAAAGCAGTGCGCGAAGCGAATGGCGGCAAGCCGCCCAGAGGTTTTTATGTGGACCCGCTTTACAAAGGGACTGGATTGCGCGTCCTGATCGACGGCGAAGCCCACATCATCAGCCACGCTCCCGCAGGGTGAAGGTGCGCGGCAGGGACAGGGCCGCCTCGCCAAATTCCAGCCCGCTATCGCTGGTCACAAGACCTTCGAGCTTGGGGCTCGCGATCTCGACCACATCATTGTCCGATGGCGAAACCCGCAGCGGAATGCGCAGATCAATCGCCGCGGTACCGGAACCGCTCGCCGTCACCGCCGAGGCGATGGGATAGGTATAGCGGCGGCCTGTGCTGGCAATGTGGGTGACATAGGCACCCTTGGGGATGACATAGCCCGCCGTCACGCCGTCGACATTAAGCGTGCGGCCGAGCTGGCCTGCACCGGCCACACGGGGCGCGCCCTCATTCGCCGCAACCAGATCGCCCTGATCGATCGGCCAGATCAGCGTGTCGAAAGGCTCTTCAAGATCAGACCAGGCCAGCGCATCCGAACGGGTCATCGGGACCAGAAGCACCCGCGCCTCAAGGTGCTGACCGGTGCGCGTGATATGGTTCATATTGGTCTCAAAGCTGGACATGGCCCGCGCGGCGCGCGGCGTGACCGTGATCGACCAGTTGCGGACCTGCCCTGACGGCAACAGCAATCCCATGGCTTACCTCAAACGCTTGCGTGCGCGGGCGGTCTGCCCGGCCATGTCGGCCCGAGATTGCTGGACGGCGCCTTGCGCAGCCTGCACGGCCACCGGCGCGGCGGCTTCCTGAACGGCGGTCTCGAACAGAGGGGACTTGTCCACCTGAACCACGACAACGCGCTCGCGGATGATCTCGCGGCCCATATCGCTGGCGGGGATCACTTCGCCGGGAACCGAAGGGGTAAAGAACTCGCGGCCATTCTCCTGCCACTGATACGCCATGCCGGGACGGGCCGGGCCGCCCGCCGCGCGCTTGCCGCCAAAGCCGAAAACGCCCAGCACGGAACCCAGAAAACCCCCGCCCTTGGAGCCGCCCAAACCATCAAACAGAGAACCACCTAGCGCTTGGAAAGCGTCATACAGACCCTGATACGAAGCCTGACGCAGGCGCTCGATCAGGAACTCTTCAAGATCGCCGTCAAATGCCGCCTTGGCGCCGCCCGCGAACACCGCCGCGAATTCATCCATGAACGCGCCGCGATCTTCACCCAGCTGATCCTTGTAAGCCTGAGCCTGAAGACGGCCCAGCTCTTCAGCCGTGCGTTTTTCCTCTGACAACGCGGCCGCCTTGGCCTCCGCCTCGATCCTTGCGAGTTCGCGCGCCGTGTTGGTCTTGCTCGGATCGTCCATGCCGGTGGCGGTGGCGGAGAGGCGATTGGCTGGCGACTTCGAGCCATCTCCGGCCCCAGCGCCCAGACGAACGCGCACAGGGTCAACCGGGCCCACCTCCGTCAGCGACAAGATTGCTTCGCGGACCTCGAGGCGCTTCGCCAGAAGCGCGGCCTGAAGCGCCTCGGCGTATTGTGTACCGAAGTTCTCGCCCCGCTCGATGCTATCCCGGATCTCTTCGACCCGGTCAGCGCCCAGAATGCGGCGCGCCTGGGCGTCAATAACACTTACGCCAGCGCCACGGAACGCCAGCCTTGCGACTTCAGATTCAGCCGCCGCTATGCGCTCCATTTGTTCAGCCAGAGCGGTAGCGTCCCCCACCGCAGGACTTAGACCGGAACGCATGGCTTGAAGGTCATCGGCCACATATCGCAGCACGCGCGCAATTCCTGCCGTCACGCCTAATTCGTCATTGAGGTCGCTCACGGCGGCGGCTAGCTCATTACCCAGCGCCGTGGCCGCCCGGCCAACCGTCTCTGGCATCTCATCCAGCTCTGACCGCAGAGTGGACAATTCCGCTAGGAGCGACCGTGAGACCACATCAGCGGTCAAGCCGCCCTGCTCTGCGAGCTCGCGAAGCTCACCCGTCGTGAGACCAGTCTGATTCTGTAGCGCCAGCATGATGCGCTGGCCTTGCTCCATGACTGAGCGCAACTCTTCACCGCGAAGCTCGCCAGAGGCAAAGGCTTGGGACAGCTGCAAGGTAGCGTTACGCGCTTCCTCTGCGGAGGCCCCGGAGACAATGAAGGCAGAGGCGACGGCTTCTGACAGATCCAGCATCTGCTGAGTGGATAGGTTCAGGGCGTCCTGTGCTGGCGCGATGCGAGCATAGGTCTCAGCCAGCCCGTCGAAAGACGCCCCCAGTTCGGTGGAGCGGTCGAACAAAGCGGCAATGACCGAATTGGCCTCTTCAACACTGTCGGTGTAGAGCCCGATCCGCCCCTCAAGCTGGGTGACCGAGTCCGCCACCTGAATGAACTCGCGCACCAATAGGGCTGCGCTGACGCCGGCAAGCAGTCCAGTCAGTGTGCGCCCAAAGCTCTCGGCGGCCCGCTGCGTGCGTTGGACCGAGTTCTCCACCCCGCGCCATGCCGGGCCAGACCGGTCACGGGCGAAGATGTCAAAGCGGAAATCTGACGGCATACCAAGGGGCATGGCGGCCTCTTTGATCTAGCGCCCGTCCTTCTTGGCCTCTTCTGCTCTGAGCACATCACGCGCGGCGTGCAGCATCAGCTCATCACAGGTCATCTCGGCGTCAAGGCGTGCAAGGGTCATCCCCAGCCTTTCGGCAAGGTTCAGCCGGTAAAGAAGGTCCGGGTTCTCGCTCAGTTTTTTTTTGCGGCCGCAAGCGACAGACCGGCGTTCAGCCGATAGGCCAGCGCCTCGATCACATCGGCGGGAACCCGGCTGCGCATGAACTGGGCGTTCTCAAGCGTGAACAGCCGGTCGCCGGTTTCATCACAAGCAAGCTGGATCACCGTCCGCACCGCCGCCTCGGCATGATTGATCTTGCCGGTTTCAACGTCCATCGCGGCGCGCTCGATGGCGGCGCGGTCCGCCGGGGTGGGTTTGCGGCCATAGACGATGACCGGGGGCTCTCCCTCGGCGGCGAATTCAGGGACAGCGATTTGCGTAAGTGCGCCGTCCGCATCGCGGCGGGCGGCGGCGGCCTGAAGAAAGCCGCCGCCCTTGGTCGTGGCGTTGGCCATCGCTATGCGCTCACCGCGCCCGTGGTCAGGGCGCCATTGCCCTGGCACTCAAATGAAACGGAATTCACCGCATCCAGAGCGTTATTCGGGGAAACACTGGTGATCGTCGCAGTCCCCGAATACTCACGATCCCCGGACGTATCGCCCGCAGGATAGAGTTTGATCGTCACGCTGGCGCCGACTGTCAAAGCGCCCTGCCCGCTCGTGTCGGACGGATCCAGATGGCAAGTGATTGAGGCGGTCCAGCTGGTGTGTCCGACCAGATGAGTCCGGGCGGTGTCGCCATGGGCGGTGTCATCCACCGTCTCGGCGGTTTCGGTGAGGCTCCAGCCGGTGGTCTCTGCGATCGTATCAGTGCCGACTTTGACCAGTCCGGCTTTACCGTGGGAAGTGGCCATGAGCGTTTCCTTTCATGCTAGGCCAGAACGGAACCGGCTGAACCTTCAGCCGTGTGGTATTCCACCTCATAGGTGAGGCGGGCTTGGGCGATGACCTTGCGGCCCTCACCGTCATAGCTCTCGGTCAGGCTGACCGGGCTGATGGAGAAGATAAGGGCGGACGACCAGGCGCCCTCGACCATGGCCGCCTCGATCTCGGCGGCGATGGTGTCGAGCGTGTCCGCCGCACCGTCTGAATCCGCATCAGCGATCAGGTCAAAATGCACCTGCATGACACGGCCAAGGCGGCGGCTGACGCCCTGGGACAGAACCTGCATCTGTTCATCGCCGGACATGACGTTGATGGCGGGCAGGCTTGTTTGCGGCAGCGGCTTGACCCGGTTCTTGAAGACACGATCCCCGCAGGTCTCAAGGCCGGTCACGCGGGTCGCCAGCAGATCGCGGATCTGGGTGCGGGCATGCGCCATGATCAGGCCTCGTGAAGAATGAGCGTGATCATGCCGAACCCGTCAGGCTGGACCTCGACCACGGTGTAATCCTGAGCACCCACCGTCACGCCATCACCCTGGGCGGCGTTCGGCGCATCCGCTGCGCGAACCGAGACTGCAGGGCTGACGCTCTCGACTGACAGATCACCATCCGCGCCGACAGCGACGTAATTGCGCGTGAAGACGCCCCGGACGGAGACGCCAGCCCCACCCTGCGGGGTGTAGGTGACGCCCTCGCCCAGGGCGCTTGTGAAGACCCGACCGACGCCGGAAAAGACGCGGCCAGCCATGGCTTACGCGCCAGCAGCCGCAGGCATGGCGCCATTCAGGCGAACCTGAACAACGGCGGTGCCGTTCGGCGCTGCGGTGACGGCAGTGCCCAGATACCAGTTGGACGCAGCGGTCTTGTTGAATTCGCCGTCAGCAACGTCCCAGTAGAGGGCGTCACCGATCGCGACCACGACTGCAGACGCCACCGGAAGGGTGTGAACGCCTTCGGTGTCGATAACGACATCCGCGCCATTGGCCGCGTCGTTTTGGGCCACACCGAACACGGAGCCCACCTTCACCATGTCGCCAGACGACACGGCGGCGGGGGCGGTGACGGTCAGAAGGCGACCGTCCTGAATGAAATTCTTGGCCATGATGGTTTCCTTTCTCAGGCCGGAAACGAGAGCGGGCGGCTCATTGCCGCCCGTCCCTGTCTCAGTTCAGAAGATCAGCCCTTACGAGCCGGGGTTTTTCACCGCGCCGCGGTGATCGATCCAGGCGGCGCCCACATCGAGACGGCCTTTCAGCTTGATTCCGTCCGTGTCGAAGTCTTCCATCTGCTCGATCTGCGGGCCCTGCTCGCCTTCGAGATAGGCGAACTCGATGATGTCCACCTGGTTGGGCGAAGCGAACAGGTACCAGTCATCAGCCGAACCGCCGCTCAGCGAGGCAAGGCGCGGCTCGATAATCGGCTGCATGCTGCCCGCATACACGTTCTGCTTTTCGGGATCCGTGACCACAGAGGTCTGACGGGTGTACTGCAGCGCGACCGTTTCCAGTTCGGCCGGAACAGCCAGGAAGGCCGGTTCAAGGTTCAGCAGCGTGCCGTCCGTATCATCGTCCGGCGCGAGTGAGCGCTGATTGCGCATCAGGGTCCGCGCAGTGCCCAGATTGGCGATGGTGATGGCGCCGGCAGTCGCAAGGTTGGCGTGATTGGCATGGAACACCGCGGTGCCGTCCGACATATCCGGGTTGCCGGTGATCAGGCCCCAAACCAGATCGGACTCCAGGTTGGCCGCAGAGGTGCCGAACTGGCGTACGATGCGGTCAAACGCCGCCAGATCATCATTGATGATCATCTCACGGGTGAAGGTCAGCCCACGGCCATAGGTCGCCAGCTGGTACTGCTCGCGGCCTTCCGCCATGGTTCCGAACTTGTATTCCGCGCCCTCGAGCTTGCGCACAAAGGACGGAGCGTCAGACAGCTGAACACGGCTGACGGTCTTGAAATCCGGCAGCGTGGTCTGGTTGACAATTGCGCGGAAGGTCTGCGGGGCGGCCTGATAAGCCGCGCGCAGGCTCTTGTTCGCCACATTGGCCAGGATGAACGGGAAGTCGCTGGTGCCGTGGGCGCCGCGCGACAGCATGGCCTTGGCGATTTCCGAACGGCTCATGCCGCGCACCTTGACGCCGCGCGCCTGCAGCAGTTCTTCACCCATGCGCAGAAGCGACATGCCGCGGAACTCGCGGGCGCCTTGCTCAAGCTCGACCTTGGGATTGAGGCGATGCTCGATCGCGTTGATCGCCAGCGCGCGGCGGGTGTCCTGTTCGTCCTGATTGACACTGAGACGGGCGCGGGTTTCACCCGGCGCGTCATCAGCGTCCGCCAGCTTGTCAAGGAAAGTCGCGCGGGCGGCGTCGACGCTCAGGCCGTCATTGATGGCCTTGGTGATGTCGCCCTGTTCAAGGCCGCGACCAATGAACTTGGCGCCAACCGCATTGATGTCGGCAACGCGCTTGCGCTCCACCGTCACAGCCTCAGCCTTCGCCGCGTTGATGTCCGCTTCCGAGCGCTGCTCAGTCACGGTGCCGCCATCGGGAGCGGCGCCCTGGGTCTTCTCCGTCATGGGAGTCTCCATTTCAGAATGTGCGGGCTCCGCCCGTTTGATGTGGCAGGGATTTTCGTCGTTCTGGGAGCGGAACCCCGCCATGTCGTCCGCTCCGATAGGAACCGCGGAAATCTCCATCGGCTCCCAATCCCGCGCGATCACACGGGTGACGCTTTCGTCATCACCGTCGATCACCTCATAGCCATGGACCCGATAGCCCACGCTGATATTGCGAAGGATGCCGCTGACCACATCGCGCCAGATCGGCTCAACGCTTTCGCGGGCCGAAAAACGGATGATCGCTCGACCCTCGCCGTCCTCAATCCATGCACGCTCGACAACGCCGATCACGTGCTCAAGGGACCAGTCAGAATGCGTGTTCAGGAAGGGTGCGCCATTGTTCAGCCGGTCAAGCCGAATGGCGGCGGCGCTGACTTCAAGTTCCTCAAGAACTCGGCCAAGACCGGGCATGTAGCGCGGCACGGCGGCGCCGGCAGTCCAGGTCACTTCTACCGTGCGAGCATCTTCATCAACGGTGCTCGCGCGCACCTCTGCCGTTCGGCCAAGCCGGGAGAGCTTGACCGTCTCGTCCATGTCCTTCGGCATGGCTTACTCCTCTGCGGGGTTGTCGTCGGAAATGTCGGTCGGAGGCAGAACAGTGCCGTCCGGGCGGGCCTGAGTGAGACCAGCGTTCGAGGTCTTGCGCGGATCGCTGTCGAATACGAGCTCCTGCTCATCCACCAGCTTGGTCCACGCCTTGATTTCAGCGATGACCGCCTCCGGGTCGCGACCCGACGCACGGATAAGCTCGGTCATCGACGCCTTGCCGATGCGCGCTTCCATCTGGTCCGCCAACAGCTCTTTCTGCCGGTCGATGGGCTCAAACCCGGGTAGGGTCCACTGAACGCCATAGTTCAGCTCAGAGATGCGGCCCGCCGCGAAGGCGCTTTCGATGAACCAGCGCCATGCGGGGCGGCAAACCATCGGCAGAATGGTGCGCTTCTGAAAACGGCGGATCATGGCCTTGAACGGCACGATCCCCGCCTTGTAGCTCGACCAGTTCACCCGGCTGACATCGCCGGTCAGCAGCTGATAGGGCATGCCCATGGCCGTGGCGATCTTGTGAAGCCGGGCGCGGGTATAGCTGTCATAGCCGGATGACGGTGAGGGCTGAGCGAAAGAGACATCTTCGCCAGGCTCAAGATATTCGATCATGCCCGGCTCAAGCGTTTCAAGCCGGCCGATATCGTCTTCGCCTTCCTCACCCAGGAGACCGGGGTCGGAAAGGTCTGACGTGGTGACGAAGGCCGCAAAGCAGGCTTCGACCTTCTTGCGCACCTGTTCGGCGTTCTCGTATTCGCCAAGATCCCGCAGATCGATCATAGCGGCCGTCAGCCACGGCACGCCCGAAAGCTGGCCGGGGCGTGTCTTTCGATAGGCGTGCGCGATCTGGTCAGCCGGGATTCGCTGGCTGTCAAAGCGCATGGGGCGGTAAAGCCCCACCTCGCCGGGATGGGTCTGGTACAACCAGTACGCCACGCGGCGGTTAATGCGGTCGAGCTCAATCCCGTTGATGATGTCAAAGCCGGTGTTGTTGTTCTTGATGTGGGTCAAATCAAGATGGTCCGGCTCCATCAGCTGAAGCTGAAGCGGGACAGAGAGCCCTTCATCAGAGCGGCGACGACGGCGGCGGATCAGTACATCACCTGACACAGCGATGGTCTGAACAGCGAGGTCTTGCAGGCCGTAGAAGTCCGCTTGCTCTTCAGCATCACAGAATTCAGACCAGTCAGCGAACGCCTGAGCGATCTCCTTGTCGAGACGATCCTTGCCCGTTTCAGGCTTGGGAATGATGCCGCCGCCAATCGAGCACTCGGAAACGATCTCCACACCGCGCTTGGCCCAGCCGTCATTGCGGTCCAAGTCACGGGCGCGAGCGCGCAAAGTCTGGATGGCCGGGCCGATCTCTGCATTTGCACTGGTGCCGCGCGGGTTCCAGTTCTTCATGCGCCGGCCTTTTGATGCGCCGTCATAGTTACGCTTCTCGGCAACTTCGAGCGCCTTGCGCGCCATGGCGCGCTTGAGCGCCGCTTCAGGCGCCACGGCGCCCAGCGCCTTAGTGAACCAGCCCATGACTACAGCCCCCGAGCAAAAACGGCGCGCGAGCGGCGCTTGGTTTTGACCACGCCAAGTTCACGCTCCATCTCATCCCGGACCGACTTCATCTCGGCAAGGTCGCGATAGTCCACGCGCTGGCCGTTATAGCTGACGCTTTTGGCGCCGGTGGCGATGGCGGCGTTGAGAGCGTCAAGATCGGCTTGCGAATAGCGAGTGCTCATAGCCAGCTCCTGCCGGTGGTGTTGAGCCCGCGCCGGGGGCGGGACTTGCGTTTTACGGGCGCCTTGGCCGGCGCGGGCTGAGGCGCCTGTTCGACTTCCGGCGCTTCCTGCGTCGGCTGGGGCTCTGAAACGGGGATCGATCCAGGGGGCAGTTGCCGAGGCAAGGCGTGAAGAGCAGCGAGCGCATAACGGCGGCAGTCATGGGCTTCATTCCGCGTCCCCTTCGGGCACTCATAAACACGCACGTCCTGCCCGTTGACGCGCTTGCGAACCAGACGCTCGGCGAGTAGCTGAGTGAACCACGCCTGATCGTAATTCGCGGCGAAGTGGCAATACCCTGCGCCAGGACGCTTGACCCTTAGATCGCCGTAAATCTGGTCAGAGGCGGCATTCGTGCCGACCATGAAGAGAACTTGCCGGGTCTTGGACTTGGACGCCCGCTTGGGCCATATCGGCTTTGCCGGGCCGCCATCACCCTTGATCGCATAAACACGGCGACCAAAGCGCGGCTTTGTGAACGCATAGACGCGCTCGGTATGGTGACCGCCGGAGTCGATGCACGCCGCCTGAATGCGCATCAGGGCGCCGTCATCGCGGCGGTAGCTGCGCAACAGAATCTGATCGAGCTCATGCCAGACCTGATCTTGAGAAGGATCGCCATGGATGACGTGATACTCTACTCCCCAATTCTCACGGCCCGCGCCCCAGCCCACAATCTCGCATTCAAGCCGGTTGTCCTGGACGTCCACGCCCGCCGTCAGCACCAGAGCGCCAGACGGGATATTGTCTGGGCCGTAGGCTTCGCGGCGCGCCAACAGGCTTTCAGGATCAACCGCCGTGCCGCTTTCCTCCCAGAGCTCTGCAAGCTGGGTGTTCGTGAACACCTGCAAAAGCGACAGGTCATCTTTGGACGACAGGAACTTTCGCACCGTCTGCTCAAGGCTTTGCGTCAGCGAATAGAGCTTCGAGGCGTTGAAACCTGCATGCCGCACCGGCACGCCGGGTTTTGAGCACTTCGGACAGCAGGCCTCACCGTGTTCATTCCAGTGCCCGCCGTCGGTCCAGTTCAGCGGCTTGTGGTCTTCACCGCAGCAGCGAAAGGGCTTGGTCTGACGCCAGCCGAAATCAGGCTCAAGCGCGACCGCCTGAATGGCTTTGCGGCGCTCGGCCTCCGTCCAGATCGTGCCGCAGCCTTTGCAGACCACACCCGCAGTCTCGGGCATGTGCTGCCCGTTTTCGTCCTTGTCCCATCGAACCCGGTCAAAGGTCAGCGGTTGCGCCTCGTCACAGTGCGGACACTTCACGAATAGCCTGCGCTGATCGCTCATTTCATACTCCCGCCCGATCCGCGAGAAGCCCTTCTGGGTGGGAGAGCAAGCCCGGATTGACTTGGCGTTCCAGAAGGTGGACTGGCGCTCTTCAGCGAGAGCGAGCGGGTCACCCTCCTTGCCTGCGCTCGGCGGGTATTTGTCAATTTCGTCAGCCAGGACGATGCGCTTGGGACGCGAGGCCAGATCAGTCGGGCTGTTGGCGCCCACGATGTCGATCACCGCGCCCGTCTCAAAAGCCAGACGGTCGAGCGTGCGATCGGGTGAACGCGACTTCTTCGGCGGCGCGATGGCGGCAAGCGCCGGCGTCTCGTCAACAAGCGGGTCCAGACGATCCTTGGTGTAGGATTCGGCCAGGTTCACCGTGGGCAGGACTAGCAAGATCGGTGAGGCGTCCTGATGGGCGTAATACCCGGCGGCGTTATTGATCAGCTCCGTCTTGAATTCCTGCGTCGGAGCCATGACCGACACAAAGCGCACGCGCGGATCTGTTACGGCGGCGGTCGGCCCGAGCGCCATGGGAACTGTGGCCGTGCGCCAGCGTCCCGGCTGGGCGGCGGCGCGCGCACTCAAGCGGCGGAACTCGTCAGCCCACTCGATCAGATTCCGGCGAGGCGTCGGCTTCAGCGTCGAGCGGCGTATCGTCCGCAGCGCCGTCACAGCCCTCGCCATCGCCGTCAAGTTGGGCGGCGAGATCGTCATCCACGCTTAACTCCCGGAGAATGTCATCCACCTGGTCGGCTATGATCGGCTGAAGCTCAATGGCGCGGGTCGGGTCGATCTGGGCGGCGAGGCGGCCCGGCAGGGAACCGAACCGGGTCCGCACAACCGCATACTCGGACCGCACCGCAGACAGGATCGTCTCAAGCTCGATGAGCTCGCCGCGCTCCCGGCGCAGCTTGAGCTCCGCAAGGTCAGCGTCAATTTGCTCTCGACGGGCGCGCTCTTTGTCGAAGTTCGGCGCGGGACGCGCGTCACCTTCAGGCGGTGAAGGCTCCTGAGCTTGCTCCACCAGCCAACCCGAGACCGAAGCGGTGTTGAACTTCCACTCAACTCCTTTCCGGCCACGCTCCAAAGCCGGACAGCCGCGCTTTACCCACGCGGAAACCGTGTCAACGGAAACACCAAAGATTTCAGCGAGCTTTGAGCGATTGACCTCTAGCCCTGAATAGGTTCTCGCCACCGCCGCATCCTCACTCGAAAAAGAAGAAAGCCCGGCCTGAAAACCTTATGGCTAGAGACAAAACGGGGATCGAACTTACCCACGATCCCCCTACCCCTTGGAAGAACCTAGCCGGGTGGGGGTGGGGTAGCTGCGGCTGTGGCGCTCAGGCCACACCCTACCTTGCGGTCTGGATCGCGCGGCGCATGGACAGGCGCAGGTTGATGGGCAGCATCCGGGCAACGAACTGATCAGATATCCCGAAGAAGTCGTAGCGCCGCTCATAGCGGGGCTGGTTGATCTCGATCAGGACAGGTTTGATCTTGCCCGAGCGTGCGCGCTCGTACACGCCAGGGTGAAGAGCCCCGCCCTGCTTGGCGTAGAAGTAGTTCTTGCGGCGTTGATTGCGGGCGGCAGAACGAGCCGTGCGATTGGCGACGTACCCGTTCTCCTGAAATGATCCGAGCGCGCTCAATATCTGGACATACCGTGAGCCGGTCAGGTTGCCATACTGGTTCAACCTCTGCCCGGGCGCAGGAGCTAGAAAGCTATTCGGTCCGAGGAAGCCACGCCGTCGCAAGGCGATCTCGTGACGCTTGGCCCGGCGCGGCTGGCCATAGACGATAGGCCGAAGGTACTTCTTTGCTGCAACGCCTTTGCCAGCAAACTCACGCCACATCAGCGAGGCCTCAGCGATGGCCTCACCCATACCGCGCCGACGCCGACCGCGCATGTATCGCCCCTTCCGGGCATAGACGCCTCGGATGGTGAACGGCTTGGGCCGGTCGATATAGCGCTGCATCTGACGCTGATTATGAACTACAGCGTCAGTCGCCGTCTTGTTCACAGCCAGGAAGGTGGCGAAGGGCAGCTGTTGCCGCTCTACCCGGTTCAGACCCCGTTTGAACTCCCTGACATTGGTCCTGATGTCAAACCCTGCGCGGGCCATGGTCTAACGCTTGCGACGGCCAGTCCCGCCTTTGGTGACCCGCCGAGGCGTGCGCAGCTCTTCGGCGCGCTTTTCAATGGCCTCAACCTTACGCGCCGTAAACTCCCCGCAACTATCAAGCTCAAGGGTTTTCGGCCATGCGGCTTGGTGATCCGGGCCGCCCGTTGTGGACGGCGACGGAGCCGAGCGGCGGCACTCACCGACCTTTTGGGCATTCCCGGCCCCGGTCTGGCTCCAATGCCTGCATGCAGAGCAAGTGGTCATGTTCGCCTCCGTGATTGAGATTGGCAAAGCGCATCAAACACCCTTCCCACTTGACGCAGAAAAGTGCTCATTTATGCGCATTTATGCTTGCTTATCTGCTCATTTTTGAGCATATTGATCATGCGCAGAGCGGGAGGCAATCGTGCACCCCGGAAGCGCAGAAGGAGAGAACGATGACGATCTTTGAAGTCTCGCTTCTCATCCTTCAAGCCTGCGAACTGGTGATCGGGTTGGCCGCCCTGTACGTCACCAGCCGCAGGTAAGAAGGAGGGCGGCTCCGGGTCCAAACCGGGGCTGCCTTCCCTCCTTATAGCGGAGATCAGCATGACCGGCAAAGACTTCACAGCCTGGCTAGATCATATGGGCTTCAAGGATGCTCAGGCGGCGCGCGCCCTGGGCGGCATGTCTCGCAACAGCATCAAGAAGTACAAGGACGAAGGCGCACCCTATCACATCGGGCTGGCCTGTGCGGCGCTGGCCTATGGCCTTCCACCGTGGAAAGCGCCAGAGACCACCTGACCGATAAGAGAAAGCCCCGCCTGCCGAAGCGAGCGGGGCTGTGCGGTTTAGTGCGTGAGACGGCATGGGAACCGCAACCAGCCGACTTTGCCTCGTTCCCGCGCGCCAGTCAGGTGGTCAGGGCGCGGTCTATGTCGTCATAGCTGTAGACCCTTGGGGCCTGATCGTGTGGCCCGGTCGCGAATACGATCAAATCCACCGCAAAATCTATCTCTCGGCGCGCCCGCTTGTCCCAGCCCCGGTGAATGTAATCCGGTGGGCCGAATGCTCTGACCGCAGACCAGTATTCTTCACCCCGGAAGCCGACAAAGTGAACGCAGCGCATCTTGGGAAACTCAGGACACATTGACCCTATCAGGCGTCTCTGCCCGTAGGCCCGGCCCCTCCGTCATGCGGCGGCCGCTGCCCCTTACATCGCGCATCATGGGCAAAGCCCATGCCCTCTGTCAAGGTTAAAGCCATCACGCACACGCCTGCAGCATCTCGAACGGGATCTTGAGCGGGCCGCTCTGTGTGTCGAACTCGGCATACCCGCCGCGGGTGGCGATGATCTGGCCTGAGAACGAAGACAGCGCGCCAACGCCCATCGTCATTTCAGAGGGGTAGAACACCTCGCAGAAGGCAGCCTCTTCTTCTTCGCGGTCCCGGCCCTTGAACAGGGGTGTCGTGCTGGCGCGCATGACCGTCTCCACGGCCTTGGACCGCAAGCGATAGGGATTTCCGAACGGATCAGCGATATAGCCCGTCAGGAAGCTCACAGGGGCCAACGCGTGCCAGGGCAGCCCTCCCCACACCTCGGGAACACCGATGAACAGATACCGCGGATAAGCGCTGACCTCGATTTCACGATAGGGCCGCTCACCCTTGCGATGGCGGGGCTTCTTGATGGTGCGCGTGCTGCGAGGGGTGAACACGAACACGCCCGGAATCATCTCCGCAATCACCTTCTCGGCGCGGATTTCACATTGCGGCTTCGTGGCCAGCACAAACCAGATCAGGGACTCGCACAGCTCGATTTCGCGGCTCGTGATGGAAAGCCGACGCTTGGGCTGACGAAGACGGGCAGCGGCGCGCTGTTGGCCTCGGGTATTAGCCATTCTGGGCGGCCTCCGTGGCGGTGACCCCTTCTGACCAGCCATTAAGCAGCCTGTCCACATCGGCATACGGGATGCCAGTTAGGGGGCAAGACCAGGCTGTGGTGAAGCCTTCAGAGGGGCCGTCAACGATGGTGGTTGGCAATGCCAGACTGTCCATGACGGCGGCTTTGCTTTGGCTTGCGAACCCGGCCCAGTCGTACCGGGGGTCATCAGCGGGCAGGTCTGCAGGCGAGCAGGTGACGATATGGGAGCGCACGGGCATCACGCACCCGTCGAGCTTGCGAAATTCCACGGCCCTGCCCTCGGCAAACGCCCGGCGAATCCCGGCCTGCATACCTTCGGTCACGCCCATATCGTGATAGACCACCACCAGATCGGCGGCGCTCATCCACGCATGGCCAGCATCGATGCCCAGCGCGCGTTCATCGGGCTTGTCGTCATTCAGAACGCCCGGTTGGGTGTACAGAAGGTGCGAGGCAATCGGAGCCTCACCCCGCAACAGGCTGTCTTTCAGGCACGCACGCGCATAGGCCACGTTCGCATCCAAATCGCCCGCATAGGGGCTCTCGATAATCACGCGCTTCATGCCTTCGCTCCTTTGTGCAGAGCCGCTTCATCCCGGGCGATGTCGCCAAAGACTTCGGTGAGCTGGTCACGCATGGCAGCGGCCCCAGCGCGGAAAGCTGTCGCCTCCACTCCCGACATATCCCGAGGCGCCATGGGCTCGCGGATGTTCGCCAGGCGCTCCAACCGGCTGCGATAGTTCGTCGCCAGCATCTTCAGCGCTTCCAGTTCAATGCTCATCCCTAGCTCCATGTCTTCACGCGTCCGCGCGGGCCTGAAATCAGCTCACCACCGCCCGAAACAGCCCTGCCCCACCCGAGACGCCACGCCTCGTAAGCGCGCTGCCTGTCGGCGTCTGACAGCCCAGCGCGGGCCACTTCAGCGGTGAACGCGTCATGTGTTGGAAAATCCCGGCCAGCATGGGCCTGGGCGAATTGCTCGAAGGTCACGCCGCATCCCCCTCACGCTTGGCGAAGCCGAACTCATCCAGCACGCTCTGCGGCGCGAGGCAGCCGTCTCGATCCGGGCGCGGCCCCGGCCCGGCCCAGTCGCCCTTGCGGTGGAAATACCCGACATAGCTGCGCCATTGGCGGTCGCTGATGGAGGCAGGGTCCGTGAGCGTATCCGACCCTTGGGGGGCTTCTGGTGGGGCGTATTGGTCCACCAGGGCCGGATCGGCCAACCAGTTCCCCAGCGCCTTGGGCTTGGTGTCCTGCTTGCGGATGGCGGCGGCATAGTTCCGGGCCGCGCCGATCAACCGCTCCACCGATCTCAGGCGAGCCACATGGCGACCCAGCGCGATCGGCAGGCTCGACCGGGCGAAATTCACCCGTCCCGCTTCCGGGTAAGCCTCCCAGAACAGATCACAGGCCTTCTGGTCCAATCCCGGCTTCGCGCGCCCTGTGTCCCCTGATGGTTCCTCTGGCGCTTCAAACGTAGTGAGCCCCGTCATGGTGTCGGGTGACTTTGGACAGGGTGTCGGGTTGGTCTGGACAGGGTGTCGGGTTGGTTCCGGCCTATCCGACAGGGTGTCGGGTTGTGCGTTCTCAATGGGTTCCGGGTGCGGAACCAGCAACAGAGTGATCAGGTCGGACGTGCGCGAGCCGTCCCGGCGCCGGCGCGGGGTGCGTTCGATCCACCCCCGCTCCTCAAACGCCTTCAGCGCGCGCTCGACGGTCTTCTCACTGCAGCACGCCTGTTGGGCGATGGTCGCCTGACCCGGATAGCAGGTTCCGTCAACGCCAACATAGTTCGCGATGATCAGCAGGATCGCTTTCTCATTGCCCGACTGGCATGGGGCCTTCACGGCCCAGGTAACGGCATCAAAGCTCATTGCCCGTCCCTCCGGTCTTGATCTGAAAATTTCGTGGTGTTGGCGTCAAAGTGCAGGGGCACCACCCCGATGGGCCCGTGGCGCTGCTTTCCAATGATCACCTCTGCCCGGTTGCGGGCGTCGGCCATCTGAAGCTCCCACTCTTCGTGCTGAGCGGTGCCGATCTTCGGTTCCAGCCGCTCGAGGTAGTATTCCTCGCGATAGCAGAACAGCACCACATCGGCGTCCTGCTCGATGGATCCGGACTCCCGCAAATCCGACAGTTGCGGGCGCTTGTCGTCCCGGTTCTCCACCTGACGCGACAGCTGGGACAGCGCCAGCACCGGAACATCCAGCTCCTTGGCCAACGCCTTCAGCGCCTGGGTGATGGCGGACACTTCCTGCACGCGCTGCCCGGCATAGCCCGCACAGGTCACCAGCTGGATGTAATCAACCACGATGACGTCCAGCCCGTACATGCGCTTGAGGCGCCGCGCACGGGCGCACAGCTGGCCGATGGCCAGACCGCCCTGATCATCGATCCACAGCGGGGCGTGCTCGATCTCACGACCCGCCTCGTGCAGGTCTTGCAGCTGATCGCGGTTCAACCGCCCGCGGCGCTGGTCATGCGTGCTGATGCCAGATACATCGGCCAGAATACGGCCTGTCAGCTGTTCATGGCTCATCTCAAGACTGAAGAACGCCACGCGCCCGCCGGCCTTCACCACTTCCCGGCCTTCGGCGTCCGTCTCGGCGTGAAATTTCCGGGCCAGGCTAAAGGCGATGTTCGTGGCCAGCGCGGTTTTGCCCATGCTCGGCCGACCGGCCAGAATGATCAGGTCAGACCGGCACAGTCCGCCCAGACGGTTATCAAGGTCCATCAACCCCGTGGACAGGCCCGCAAGGCCCTTACCCGACTTCACCGAGGCGTCCACACGGTCCAGCTGGGCGCGCACCGAATCCAGAAAACTCACCGGACCCTTGCGGGCGGCGGGCGTCTTCTCAGCCAGCGCGAAGATGGCGCCCTCATGCGCTTCCAGCACGTCATCGGCGCTCTGATCGTCTTCAGGGCGGCGGGCCGATACGATCAGCCCCTCACCGGCTGCAATCAGCGCTCGGCGCTTGGCCAGATCATGAACCTGCCGGGCGTACTCGGGCGCTGAACGCGCCTCGGCGCGCTCATACATCAGATCGGCCAGATACCGGACGCCGCCCACCTGAGCGATGCCTTCATCACTGGCGAACCGGTCTTTCAGCGTCACTGCGTCCGCCAGACTCCCCGCGCCGATCAACCGTGCGCATTCCGCATAGATGCGGCCGTGAAGCGGATCGTAAAAGTCATCAGCGGTCAGGAACGCCGAGACGGACCAATAAACCTCGTTCTCAAACAGCAACGCACCCAGAAAAGCCTGCTCCGCTTCAATATTGCTGGGCGGCGCGTAGGCGTCGTCATCCAGGGGATGGGCCGGGTTGTAATCATCATGATCCAGCATCAGCCGCCCACCTCTGACAGAAGTGACACGGCGGCGCGGCGATATCCTTCCAGCATGAGCTGGCGATCTTTCGGTGTCTCATAATCCGCAAGGGCGGCCTGAAGATCGGCCAGCGCCAACGCTTCCATCTCACTGATGTTCGCGCGCGGTCCTGCCTTGGTCTGGGTGCGAATCTTCAGGTCTCGATTGATCTGCGAGATATAAGATGGAGACACGCCCGCAATCCTGCCGATTTCATCCATGGACTTGGACGGAGAGAAGCGCAGATGGCGCGTCACGATGTCGATCTTGCGGGCGCCGCTCGCAATCATGCCGCGCTCCCTTCGTTGATGTATTCAAAATCCTCGATGACGGCGCGCACATCGGCCTCGGCGTAACCCAGCGCCTTGTGGGTCTCGATCACGGCCTGGGCATACTCATGTCCATGGGCGCGGCAGGCCTGATAGACCTCAAGAACCCGCTCCCATTGGGCGGTGGTCAGGTTGTGCTTAACCATGCGCGCCCCTCTCGATCTCCCGCATGGCGGCACGATCCAGAGCGGGAAGCTCAGCCAGGGACCGGCTCAGCTTCGTCCAGCGGCGCAGGGCGTCATGGCAGCGCTCGTAATTGCGGCCCAGCATGATCTGCTTGTGGCCTCGGCTGGCGTTGTCGACGCGGCGCTTGGCTTCCATGGGGTCGAAATGATCGGTCATGCGCATGCCTCCTGCTTGGGGCGCTCAAGGCGCACATCCGCCAACAGGGACGCGGCGTCTTCGATCCGACGCGCGGCCATCTCGGCGTACTCGGGGTTCAACTCGACAAGAATGGCGTCACGGCGAAGCTGATCCGCCACAAGTCCCGTGGTCCCGGCGCCGCCGAACGGGTCCAGGACCACACCGTCAGCTGGGCAACCGGCCTTGATGCAGCGCGCAGCCAGTTCAGGCGGGAAAGTCGCGAAGTGCGCATCCTTGAAAGGACGGGTGGCGATGGGCCAGACTTCGACGGGCGCAGGTTCCCAATTGCGAAGGTTGCGGCCATTGGCCTGCTGCTCTTCGCGGGTCATCTGGTCCCAGGAGTCCTTGAAGCCCTGATGCTCTCGGGCGTGGCCTCGGGCTTTCGGCTTGCCCACCGCCTTCATCCGACCATTGGTCTTGCCGCCCGCATGGGCGCGGTCTGAACCAGTCTGCGAGGCAATGTCCTGTGAGAAACGTTCAACACTGGACTGCGCCAGACCCTGACGCACCGCATCCGCGTCATAGGCATAGCGGGGCGATTTGGTGAGAAGGAATATCTTCTCATGCGATCCGGCTGGCCGATCCGTCACGCTTTCCGGCATCGGGTTCGGCTTTGCCCAGATGATCTCACTGCGCACCCACCAGCCAGCCTCTTGCAGGGCGATGGCGAGGCGGTTCGGGATCATGCACAGGTCTTTGGCCTTCAGGACACCCTGAACCGTCGAGAACGGTTTGTCCCGGAAGGTGCGGTCATCCGTGCCGGCGGCCTTGGTGTCCGCCGCGCTGCGCCCATTCGGGGTGCTGGCGTAGCAGTCGCCATAGTTCAGCCAGAGCGTCCCGGTGGGCTTCAGAACCCGGCGCACCTCTTCAAACACGGCCACCATGGCGGCGATGTGCTCGGCAAGCGTGGGCTCAAGTCCCAACTGCCCCTCAACGCCATAATCGCGCAAACCCCAATAGGGCGGCGAAGTCACGACGCAATCCACGCTGTCATCTCCCAGCGCGGCGAGCCCGTCCATCACATCAGAAACCAGAATGCGAACAGCCATCACCCCCCCTTCCGCCGCACGGTCTTGCCGCCCAGCGGTGTCTTGAAGGGGCCGTTGCGGCCATTCTGGAAACCCCGGCTTTCGATCCGGCGCTTCGCCTTGGCGGGCGTCTCGCCAGCCGCGACAAGGATCTTCTCGACCGGGCCGTGCTTCTTCTGCATCCGCACGCACCAGGCCGCATCGCCCGTATCGCGCTCATTGCCCTTTTTCAGGTTGCAGCGGCAGTGCGCGCCATAGACATTGCCCGGCACATGGCCGCCGCCCACGCCGATCGGGATCTCATGTTCAAGGCTGATGGCGCGGCTTTCATGGACCTTGCCCTCAACGATCAGTTCAGGGTCCATCGCCTCGCCACAGATGCAGCACGCCCAGTTCTGCGCTTTCAGAACGGCGATGAAGTCCACCGGGGCCACCGGCACACCGGCCTTGCGCGCGCGGGCGCGGTTACGCTGCTCCATGGCCTTCAGACGCTTGGTGGCGGCGGGGGAGAGGTCAAGCGTTAGGGCCGTCATCACGCCACCTCCCGCGCTTCAAGCCGGTCGGCCATGGCGCGCAAAGCATCCGGCAAAGACTGTTTGCCCTTGGCGCAAGCGATCTCGGCAGCAGTGAGCGGCACAAGCACTTCGATAGAGCGCTTTTGTCCAAACCGGGTGCTGATGCGCCCTCGCTTCTTGAGGCGTTCAATCAGGGCCGCAACGCCGCTGATATTGGCGATGCCCATGGCGACACGCATTTCCCGATAGGACGGCGCCATCCCGTTCTGCTCGATACACGTCTGGATGAGCAGCAGGCAGCGCGCTTGCTTGTGGGTCAGGGACATAGCCATGTGAGCCCCCTATTCCGCCACGGCGCGCTGGCGCGTCACCGGCCCGGGGTTCAGCTTCTGGGTGGCCTCGTTCACCGCCACAGCCGATTGCAGGTTTTTGGCGGAGTCCTGCTGCAGCTCATGAACTTCTGCGGCGGTGTAGACGCCATCCTCTTCGGCGCGCTCCACCCGTTCGGCCAGATGCGCGGTGCTGTACAAGGCGGCGCGGGCCAGCCGGGCCAGCGCCTGAGTGGCGCTCTCCCCGCCATCGATCTGGTCAGCCAGCATGCGCAGCAGATCAGCCCGCCCCTTCGCGGCGCACAGATACAACGCATCAGCTAGGCTGACCCGCGCCAGAGCGCGCGAGGCTTCCCCCAGCTTGCGGGCGGTGATCGGGCAATCAGGGAGGGAGCACGCACCCTCGAAGCCGCCGGGCATGGCTTTGAACTGGCCTGCGAACCATTGTTCCAGGTCTCGTGCGGTCTGGGCGTCCATCATGATGCGCTCCCCGTTCCCGTGGTGTTCTGATTTGAATGTGCGATGACAGGCGAAAGGCGGCGCGCAATGATGCCCGCATGACCAGACACACCGCCCAGCCCAGCGCCCGCGAACTGCGCGCCGAAAGCGTCCGCCTGATGCGTCAGGCCGTCGAGCTCGAGATCCGGGCGCGAGAGATGGACGCGGCACAGTGCGCGCGCCGCCGGGCGGCGCCGGGCCGCCCGCACCTCAAGCTTGTCAGTGAGGCTCAGTCTTGAGGGGCGATAGCCATCCGCGCTGCCCGGCGAAGCCGACCCAGCGCGACCTGCCCGAAGAAGGCGAGCGCCGCGCATACGAGGCCCCAGCCCAGCGCCAGCGCGAAGCCGGCCTGTACGCTGATCGGCAAGGCGATGTCCGCCCGCTCTCCGGCGAACCCGCACAGGGTCAACAGCACAGTCAGAATGGCCATGATCAGTGTGGTCACCTGAAACGGGATACCCACGGCCAGCAGCCGCGAACGCCAGGCGCCCAGCGCGGCCCGGCGCTTCAGATGCACCGACAGGGCGTACACCCCGTCCGTATACAGCCAGAACAGATACGCCAGCGCCACACAGCACAGCGCCGCCGCGAACAGCGGCGCGCCCGCCCCCGTCCCGGTCACAAGTCCTGCGCCCGGCAGGGCCGCAATCGCGCCCAGACCGGCCAGAATGCGCTGGCCCTCGGCCTGCTTGAACTCGGCATCCGTCATGTCCGTCATGATGGAAGGACTCCGCATTAAGGGGAAGTGAGGATGAGCCCGACATCACGCCGGCACCTTGTCGCTGGAAGCAGCAGCTATCTCGGCAAGTACGTCATAGGTGACGCCTTCAATGCCGCGTTTCTCAGCAGCGGTGACGATAGCGCGCCAGTAAGGGCCGGGGATTGAATTCCGGGCCGCCCATTTCTTGGCGCGAAACGGGTTTACTTGGACATCATCACAGAACGTGGTCAGTCCGTCCGGCCACTGGCCAATAATGTCGGAGATGGTTTTCATGAGCGCCACGATACAAAACGTCTCGCGCACATACAAGACCTTTTGTCTCGCCGAATGCGATACGGAGCGTCTCATGAACGAGATGTACGAGCGCCTACAGGCAGCACGCCGATGTGCGGGCTATGCTAACGCAACCGATGCCGCCAGGGCCTTCGGCTGGAACGAGACGACTTATCGGGCCCACGAAAGCGGAAGACGCGGACTCAAAAATGAGGTTGCGGTGCGCTACGCCAAGGCTTTCAGAACTGATGAGGCTTGGCTGCTAACCGGCAAGGGGACGCCGCCTAAAGGCGTCGACGTCAAACATAATCGCGATCACGGTAAAGCATTGATTGAGGTGCATTCTTCCGGCGAGATACCCGTCATTGGCGAAATCGCCGCCGGAGTTTGGCAAGAGGCAATCGAGATGCTTGATACCGGGGAATCCATTCCCTTCATCCCGCACCCCCGCTTCCCCAAGGATGCCCAGCTCGCTCTGCGCGTGCGCGGCGACAGCTGCGACCTCATCGCTCAGCCGGGCGCCTATGTGAACACCGTGCCGTTGGAAATGGCCCTGCCCGTTGACGGCCTGGAAGGCCTGCTCAGGGAGTTCGAGGCCAAGGGACGCGACCTGATTGTTGTGGCCGAACGCCTGCGGGGCGGCCTTGTTGAAGCCACGCTGAAGGCCCTGGTGCGCGATCGCGCCGGCTATGCGCTCGAGGCGCGCTCATCCAACCCCAAATGGGCCGGCAAGATCCCGCTGACCGATGACATGCTCCGCGACGGCGATGAAACCCGCATCGCCCGGGTCATGATCGGCAAGTACGAGGTGATGCTCTAGGCGCCAACGCGGGAATATGTAAGCTTTTCTCACCCATTTGGGGAAAAGCTAGATAATGCGACACATCGACAACATCACGCGCATTTCATCCACGCCCTATTTACGACACGGTTGTTACCTTATATGTCAACAATAGACAGAGCCATTCTTAGCGGCGCTCTGCTGGAATATCG